>JANOKQ010000835.1:0-2369 GCA_031419375.1 Acidimicrobiaceae bacterium | reverse complement strand
TCGTCGGCCGGACGAGCACGGTGACCGGCCCGCTTTCGGGCGCGGGTCTGCCGTACGGGACAAGCGGCAAGCCCGGCACCTGCGCGAGGCCCGCCGCATCGGGCGCAGCCAGGACCCGGATCTCGGCGAGGTAGCCGAGTTGTGGATCGCGACTCGGGTTGCGGAACGTGAACCGGACGAATCGCGCTGTCGTCGCAACGTCAGCACCCATCCATTCCCCCGGGTTGCCGTGGTCGAGTTGGTGCACGAGGACCCAGGTGATGCCATCGACCGAGACGCGGATCGCGGCGTCGTCGGCGGTGCTGGACGCCGACCACATCCACTCGATGCGGCTCAGCGCGACGGCCCGCCCGAGATCGGCAGAGACCCACGTGGTGGTGGGGTGCGCGCCATCTTGCATCTGGGTGGCAAAGAACGTGTCGGGCGAGTGATCGAACGCAGCACCTGCGAGTTGGGAGTTCGTGGTGCTCGCCCAACCGATCGGGGCAACCTCCACCAGTGCTGACCGATCGACGCTGGTGGTCGGCCCGGCGGGGGTGCCGACGCCGGTATCTGGGGCTGCCGAATCGATGGGCGTCGACGACGGCTGATCGGGGTCGAAGGTGTCATCTAGGGCAGGAGTCGGTGCCCGGGGGCTGACCGTCGGCGAATGGCCCGTCGGCGGATGGGTCGGCGACGGATGGGTCGCAGTCGGTGTCGCAGTCGGTGATGGCGACGGTGTCGTAGCCGGTGATGGCACCGACGGCTTTGCTGGTGCCGGTGAGAGCGGCGAGAGGGGTAGGACGGTCGTGGTGAGCGCCGGAGGACTGGAGCCCGGCGCCGCGTTCGTCGGCGGGGCGTTACTCGACGAGGCGTCGGGCCCGGCGACGCTCGGGGCCGGGCAGGTCGGCTCTCGTTGCAGATCGATGCCACCGGTCGAGCGGTAGGTGAGCCCGTTCTCGTCGGTCCACCGCCGCGAGAACCAAGCACCGTGGAAGGCCCGCAGCAGGCCGCGTCGCACCAGGCCGCCATGATGGGCGGGCACCGGCAGATCCCACGTGATGGCGTGCTTGCTCAGCGCAGGCACGGTGATTGGGAAGATCACTCGGAGCTCATCGGAGGCCGATGCCCCGAGTCCGGCCTCGGTGGCATCCACCACCACGGGCAGTGAGCTGGTGTTCGTTGCGGAGATGCGGAGCGCGCTCGCGGTGAGGCACGCCACCGACAGATCGACGCGGTGCAATGGCCCTTCGCTCGTTTCTGCCCGGATTCCGGTCGGCACGATCATGATCGCCAAGCCCCCGGCACCGAGGAGCATGGCGACGCGTCTGGATTTGTTCTTCATCACCACCCTGCCGCTAGTCGCCGATCGGAGCCTCTGGGACCTACCAATTTCATCGGCGTCTGCCCCGGCGTCCTTGACGCATGAAGTGGCCCCCGACCAGAACCCCCCGTGTGGGGGGCTCAACGCCGGACGGCTGGTCACCGATAGACGAACGTGCCCATCTTCTTGATGACCGGATTCGTGATCGTGGGCGCGCTCCTCGGTCGGTGGACCCTGGAATCGATTCGGCACCAACGACTCGTCAACGGGTTGAAGTGGCGCATTCATGTGAACGGTATTCGTGGCAAGTCGACGGTGACGCGGATCATCGCCGGCATGATGCGCGAGGCCGGTTTAGTGGCGATCGCCAAGTCGACCGGAACCGCGGCGGCGGTGATCAACCGGGTTGGCGTGGATGAACCGATTCATCGCCGCGGCCCGGCGACGATCCTCGAACAGATCGAGATCACCCGCAAGTACGTGACACCCGAAGTCGACGCGCTGATCATCGAATGCATGGCCCTCAAGCCCGAATATCAGCTGATCAGTGAGCGGATGATCGTGAGGTCCAACATCGGGGTGCTGACCAACGTCCGCGAGGATCACCAGGACGTCATGGGTGAGACGCTGCCCGAGATCGCCAGATCGCTACTGTCGACCTGCCCTTGGAACGGCACGTTGGTGACTTCCGAACAGAACCAGGAGATCCTCGACATCATGGCCGAGGTGGCCGCCGAGCGCGGTTCGGTCTTGGTCGTGGCCGACCCGGCGTGCGTGACCGACGACGAGATCGACCGGTTCGACTACATCGCCTTCAAGGAGAACGTGGCGATCGCTATCGTCATCTCGGAGATGCTCGGCATCGACCGTGAGGTCGCGATGCGTGGCATGGTCCGCGCCGATCCCGACCCAGGGGTGCTGCGCATCAAAGAACTGGCCATCGGCGACAAGCACGTCACGTGGGCCAACCTGTTCGCCGTGAACGACCGCGAATCGATGGTTGCGGCGATGGAGAAGCTCGTGCCGTACATCACCGACGAGACGACGTCGGTGGGCATCTTGAACA
>JANOKQ010000834.1:0-1689 GCA_031419375.1 Acidimicrobiaceae bacterium | reverse complement strand
TTGTCTTTGTTGCTGTACCGATCCTTCTGATCATCGGGTATTCGTTTTTCAGGCGCGGCCGATTTGGCGGTGTCGAGTTCGAGTTCACCCTCGAGAACTTCGTGCGGCTTGCCGACCCGCTCTACCTTGGCGTGGTCGCCGACTCGATCGGCATGGCAACGGTCGTCACCGTTCTCGCCCTGTTGCTGGGCTACCCAACCGCGCTCGTTATTGCGAGGCTCTCGCCGAAATGGCGCACGATCGCCCTCGTCGCGATCCTCCTGCCGTTCTGGACAAACTTCCTTATTCGCACGTACGCTCTCGTGCTGCTGTTCAACAATGCCGGCTGGATCAACCAGGCGCTCCTCGGCCTCGGCATCGTCGCCGAACCCGTGTCGATGTTGTACACCCCGCAAGCGGTGGCCGTTGGACTGCTCTACATGTACCTGCCGCTCATGGTGCTCCCCCTATATTCCTCACTCGCCTCGCAGGACCAGCGCCTGTCCGAGGCGGCCGTCAATTTGGGGGCGACACCCTTCCGGGTCTTCCGCACAGTGACACTGCCGCTGTCGATTCCCGGGGCCCTCACCGGCTGTATCTTCGTTTTCGTTCCGGCGATGAGCAACTTCGTCATTCCAGAAATCCTCGGCGGCGGCAAGATGGTGCTCATCGGCAACCTCGTGCGCGATCAGTTCCTGAAGGCGCGCGACTGGCCTTTCGGCGCCGCGCTAGCGCTCGTGCTCACTGCATTCCTCGTGCTTCTGCTGGTACTGCAAAGCCGAGCGTCAAAGCGACTTACCGAAGGGCCAGTCGTGAAGTCGGGTGCACAGGATGCGTAGTTCACGACTCATCAAATTTCCGTTCTGGTTCAGCTACCTCTTCCTGTACCTGCCGATCATCGTCGTCGTGTTCATGTCGTTCAACTCATCGTCTAATCTTTTCGTGTGGCGCGGATTCTCCCTCAAGTGGTATCCGGAAGTGTTCGCCAATGCCGCGATAATGGATGGGCTTCGTAACACTTTGATCGTCGCGAGCTCGGTGACGGTGCTCGCGACCATTCTCGGAACGCTCATGGCGGTGGGCATCCACCGCTACACACGCGGTGGACTGGCCAGTGCGTTTGCAATTGCCCCGGCACTGTTGCCCGACCTGCTGTTGGCCATCGGCATCCTGAGTCTCTTCTCGCTGCTGCAGAGCACGCTCGGGCTGCACTCGGTCATCCTCGCCCACACGACCTTCGCCATGGCGTTCGTCACGGCGATCGTGCTCGCGCGAATGGCTAACCTCGACCCGAGCCTGGAAGAGGCATCCCGAGACCTCGGGGCCGGCCCGGTACGCACCTTCCTGCGGGTGACCCTCCCTCAGCTGGCCCCCGGTGTTGTGGCGGGGGCGTTGCTCGCCTTCGGCGTGAAGGGCGGGTACGAAGCCGGCGTGAAGTTCATCGAGGCGCTGCAGGTCGTGAGCCACCTCGCCAACATCGGCGACGCCAAGTCGCTCGTGATCCACCCGGCCTCGACCACCCACCGCCAGCTGGGCGAGGAAGACCAGCGCAAGGCCGGCGTCGCACCCGACATGGTGCGCCTGTCGATCGGCCTGGAGACGCTCGACGACATCCTCTGGGATCTCGACCAGGCGCTGAACCAGGGGTCGTAGGCGAGGCGAAGGGTTTTCATGCTTAGAATGTCCCATGGATCTGCAACTCGCGGGCAA
>JANOKQ010000833.1:0-4062 GCA_031419375.1 Acidimicrobiaceae bacterium | reverse complement strand
GGCGTGCCGTTGCTCAGCGCGGTGCTGCGTTCCGACCGTCAGCTCATGCAGCCGTTCATCGACACCATCGGCCCGCAGATCGACTTCTTCGACGACCTGTTCGGCCCGTACCCGCTGGATCGCTACGGAATGATCTTCACTGACACCGACGGCGGGTACGCGATGGAAACCCAAGGACGGTCGATGTTCAGCCGGGATGATTTCGTCGATGGCGACCTCGGGTACGTACAACATCTGTTCCTGTCTCACGAACTTGCCCACCAGTGGTTCGGCGACGCCGTATCTCCGGCGACGTGGAGCGACATCTGGCTCAACGAGAGCTTCGCCACGTACGGCGAATGGATGTGGCTCGACCATGCCGGAGTCAGCGCCATCGACGACGAGGCGACCACGGCGCTGACGATCCGCTCCGAGGAGCCAGGGAATGCCACGGCCACACCCGATGTCGACGAGATGTTCGGGTTCAACTCCTACTCCGGCGGCGCCGTGGTGCTCCACGCGTTACGGGCAACGATCGGTGACGATCTGTTCTTCGAGCTCCTCCGTCGCTGGGTTGCGGAGAACACGGGCGAATCGAAGACGACCGCCGACTTCACCTCGTTGGCCGCGGAGGTCAGCGGCACCGATCTCGACGCGTTCTTCGATGACTGGCTGTTCGCCGAGCAGCTACCCGCCGGCTTCCCCTGACCCGGCTGCGTTCAGTGGCCGATGACCCGGGTCATGATCGCGCTGCGCCAGCGCTCGGCACGGCCGTGCTTGCGTTCGTATGCGTCCGCCCCGATCGGTAGGCGGACCATCGCATTGATTCCCAGCCAGCGCAGCGGCTCGGGTTCCCAGGCCCGCGAGCGATGGTTGACCCAGGGCAGGTTGGTGAGGTCGCTGTCGGTGCCGGTGATCAGGTCGCAGAGGGTGCGTCCGGCGAGATTGGTGGTCGCCACCCCATCGCCAACGTACCCACCGGCCCATCCCATGCCGGTGGTGCGATCGAGGCCGACCGAGCAGTACCAGTCACGCGGCGCACCAACCGGACCGCCCCACCGGTGGGTGATTGCAACACCGGCGAGCTGCGGGAACAGTTCGACGAGGGTGGCGTGGATGGCGTCGTGCACCCGACCGTTGCGGTCATAGGCCGGCTTGACGCTGGATGCGAAGTGGTACGGCGCGCCCCGGCCCCCGAACGCGATCCGGTCGTCGGCGGTGCGCTGGCCGTAGATGACCAGCCTGCGGCCATCACTGAACGTCTCGCGTCGCGCCCAGCCGACCTCCTCCCAGAACGACGATGGCAACACGTCGGTGGCGATCATCAGGCTGTAGATCGGTGCGACCACTCGACGGGCCCCCGGCAGCATCGGCGTGAAACCCTCGGTGGCCCGCACGACGTACTCGGCGCGCACGGATCCGCCGACAGTGCTGATGCGGTGCGGCTGGATCTCCGTGACCCGCGACTGCTCGAACAGCGACACGCCGTGCGACACGACCACGGCGGCAAGCCCGCGGACCAGGCGAGCCGGGTGAATGGCGGCGCAGTGCGGGGTGTAGAGGCCGCCGATCACATCCGATGCACCGACCACGGAGCGGGCTTCGTCGGCGTCGAGCCAGCGCAGGTCGTCGTCGCCGAAACCGAACGCGCGGTGTTCGGCAACCTGGGCCTGCAGGCGGCCAACGTGGGCCGGATTGCGCGCCGCACGGAACGTGCCGCCTTTGGCGAAGTGGCAGTTGATTCCTTCGGCTGCGGCGACGGAACCCACCTCATCGACGGTGTCGTTCATCGCCTGCTGGAGGCGTGTGGCCCCGGCCTTCCCATGGGTTGCGGCCATCGCGGCGAAGCCCATCGGGAGCAGCGCCGAGCACCAGCCGCCGTTGCGGCCGCTTGCCCCGAACCCGGCGAACTCGCTTTCCACGATGGCGATGCGGATGCCGGGGTCGCGCCGGCTGAGGTAGTACGCAGTCCACAGGCCCGTATACCCGGCCCCGACGATGGCGACGTCTACATCGAGGTCGGCCCCAAGCGACGGACGAGCGGTGAGCGTGTCGTCGGCGGGCAGCGTGTCGTGCCAGAGCGAGAGTTGCCGTGGGTCCATCGTCACCGAACAGTACCGGAAACCCCCTCTGGCAACGGGGCGTTGTCGATCAGGCGGACGTCACCGAACCAGGCCGCGACGATGATCAGCGAACCGGTGACGCCAACATCGATCGCGTGGAACGTGGTCGGGTCGACGACGCTGACGTACTCCACCCGGGCCAGAGGCTCAGCGTCGATCGGCCCGCGGACGGCGGCGATGACTGAGTCGGCATCACGCCCGGCGCGCCCACCCGCCTGCAGACCGCGCCAGATGCACACCGCAGCGCTGCGCTCGCTCGTCGACAGCCGCTTGTTGCGGCTGCTCATCGCCAGACCATCGGACTCGCGGATGGTGGGCATCGCCACGATGCGCACGCCGAGATCGAGGTCGAGGTTCATCCGCTCGATGATCGCCAGTTGTTGCGCGTCCTTGCGCCCGAAGACCGCGACGTCGGGACGTACGGCGGCGAACAGCTTGGCCACAACGGTGGTGACACCACGGAAGTGACCGGGCCGATGCGTGCCCTCAAACCCGTCGGCGAGCGCTCCCGGTTCCACATGGGTCTCAAATCCCACCGGGTACATCGCCGCCGCGGTCGGGGCGTAGACCGCGGCGGCACCTGAGTTGGCGCAGGCCGCGAGGTCGGCGTCGATCGGTCGCGGATACCCGGTGAAGTCGGCGGAAACGTTGAACTGCAAGGGGTTGACGAAGACCGAGACCACCACCTCGTCGGCGTGCCGGCGGGCCTCGTCGATGAGCGCGAAGTGCCCGCGGTGCAACGCTCCCATGGTGGGGACCAGGGCAACCGTGCGCCCGCGCCGACGTTGACCGTCGGACCATGAGCGCGCTGCGGCCGGGGAATCGAAGAGGTCCATCGCGGCGATGAACCTATCCATCACCACACCGGCGCGAGAACTCGTCTGCCGGAGGTGGTAGCAATTGCACCAGCAGAACGAACAGGAGGTTGATGCCTGTGCATGACGGGTTGCGTTTCGTAGTGCCGGAGCCCTCGGCTCGGCCGGGTCAGGACCCGAACTTTGCCTACCTCGATATCCCTGCGGCAGGATCGGTCCGTCGCCCGGACCACGATGTCGATCCGGCCGAGATCCGCGACCTGGCCTACACGTTGATCCGGGTGTTCGACGACGACGCCCATGCGACCGGCCCATGGGCTCCTGACATCGCGCCCGACCAACTCCGCGCCGGGCTGCGGGCGATGATGTTGACCCGCGCCTATGACGACCGGATGCAGCGCGCCCAGCGCCAGGGCAAGACATCGTTCTACATGCGCTGCACCGGCGAGGAAGCGTTCGCCGTCGGACACGCGCTCGAGTTGGGGCCGGGCGACATGTTCTTCCCAACCTATCGCCAGCAAGGGTGGTTGATCGCCCGGCAATGGCCGCTGGTCGACATGATGTGCCAGGTGTTCTCCAACGAACGCGACCGGCTGCACGGTCGGCAGATGCCGATCATGTACTCCGCTCGCGATGTCGGATTCTTTTCGATCTCGGGCAACCTCGGCACGCAGTACATCCAAGCTGTCGGATGGGCCATGGCATCAGCAATCAAGGGCGACTCGCGCATTGCTTCCGGTGTGGTCGGCGAAGGGACCACAGCCGAGGCCGACTTCCATCACGCCCTCACCTTTGCCACCACGTACCAGGCACCGGTGATCCTGAACGTGGTCAACAACCAGTGGGCGATCTCGTCGTTCCAGGGCATCGCCGGTGGTTCGCGCACGACGTTCGCTGCCCGGGCGATCGGTTACGGGATCCCCGCGCTGCGGGTCGATGGCAACGACTATCTCGCGGTGTTGGCAGCAACCCGTTGGGCCGCCCAGCGGGCCCGCGCCAACCACGGACCGACACTGATCGAATGGGTCACCTACCGTGCCGCCGCCCACTCGACGTCCGACGATCCATCTCGGTACCGGCCGGCCGACGAATGGAAATCGTGGCCGCTCGGCGATCCCATCGAGCGCCTGAAGAACCACCTCATC
>JANOKQ010000832.1:0-2537 GCA_031419375.1 Acidimicrobiaceae bacterium | reverse complement strand
CGACCGCGCCGATTTCCCACACTTCTTCGCCAAGAGCGTCGCGGAGCCGGTCGACGTCGCTATGTGCGCAGATGATGATCATCCCGATGCCCATGTTGAACGTCCGATGGAGTTCCTCCGCATCCAGGCCGCTCACATCGCGGATGAGCTCGAAGAGCGGAGGGATCGGCCACGAGCCGAGCGTGACGTCGACGCCGAGGCCCTCGGGTAGCACCCGCGGGATGTTCTCCTGCAGGCCGCCACCGGTGATGTGGACCAGTGCTTTCACGGCGTGGCCGACCGGACTGTCGAGCAACGGGCCGAGCACCGGCAGGTACGAGCGGTGCGGTTCGAGCAGGGCATCACCCAACGTGACGGTGAGCGGCGCCGGCATCGCATCGAGGGGGAGAGCATCGAACATCCGGCGCAGCAGCGAATACCCGCTCGTGTGAGGTCCGCTCGACTCCAGGCCGAGCAGGACGTCGCCGGCCTGGATCGTCTGGAGCGGAAGCAGCGAGGCACGCTCGGCGAGCCCGACGAGTGTCCCGGCGACATCCACGTGCCCCTCGTGATACACCCCCGGCATCTCTGCGGTCTCGCCGCCGAGCAGCGCGCACCCGTTGAGCGAGCAGGCCTCGGCCATCCCGGACACGATGTCGGCCACCTGCTCGGCGACGATCTTCGACGCGGCGATGTAGTCGAGGAAGAACAGCGGTCGGGCGTTCTGCACGAGCACGTCGTTCACGCAGTGGTTCACGAGGTCGATGCCGACGCCGCGCAACCGACCGGCCTGTGCCGCAAGCGCGACCTTCGTTCCCACACCATCGGTCGAGGCGACGAGCACCGGGTGCTCCATCGACTTCAGCGCACAAACGTCGAACACCCCACCGAAGCCGCCCACGCCGGCAAGCACGCTCGGCCCGTGGGTGGCCGACACCGACGCCTTCAACAGGTCCACCGCACGATTGCCCTCGTCGATGTCGACGCCGGACGCCGAGTAGCCACCGGTACTTCGGGCGACGGCCCGCCAGCCGATGTCCCGACGCACCTGACGGTCGGCCGGGCCGATCCGATCGACTGCGGCGTAGGCCGAATCGCGGGCCTCGCGTATGTCGGCGCCGATGCCGACGGCCGCCGCGACCCGTCCGGCGCTCACCACGAGCGACGCGCCGTGACCCGCGCCTGGTTCGTGCGAACCGGCAACTCCCGCCCAGAAGACCAGGTCGTCGGGGAGTGACCCGTCGACGACGTGTCCAGCAGTCTGCACCGTACCGGGATACCCCGGCGCGGCGACAACCACCGCACAGGCCGTTCGGTCATGCCAGTGAACCGTGGTCTCGTCGAGCGTTCCCGACGCGCAGGCCATGGCGATCTCAATGAGGTCCCCGTCGAGCAGCGGAAGAATTGCCTGCGCCTCGGGGTCACCGAAGCGGCAGTTGAACTCGAGCAGACGGGGTCCGTCGGCGGTGAGCATGAGGCCGGCATAGAGCACCCCGCGGTATGGACGGCCCTCCGCTGCGCATCCGTCAACGGCTCGCTGCAGCACCGTTTCCGTCAGCTCGGCCACCAGCGACGGCGGACAGACCGGTGCCGGCGCGTAGGCGCCCATGCCCCCGGTGTTGGGGCCGCGGTCGCCTTCGCGGAGGCGCTTGTGGTCCTGGGCCGGCGGCATCGGAACGGCTCGCGTGCCATCGCAGAACGCGAGGAGCGAGATCTCCTCGCCGACCAGTCGTTCCTCGATTAGCACGGTCGATCCGGCCGCACCGAAGGCCCGATCCGTGAGCATCGCATGCACTGCGTCAACGGTCTCTTCGACGGTCTCGGCGACCACGACACCCTTGCCGGCGGCGAGGCCGTCGGCCTTCACCACCATCGGAGCGTCTTCGCCCCGGACGAACGCGATCGCCTCATCGAGGTCATCGGCTGCGAACGATCGGCTCCTCGGCGTGGCGATACCGTGGCGATCGCAGAACGCACGCGATGCGCTCTTCGACCATTCGAGCTCCCCCGCTGCCCTCGTCGCCCCGAACACGGCGATGCCCTCGGCAATGAGTGCGTCGGCAACGCCTGCGGCCACCGCGGCGTCGGGACCGATGATGACGAGGTCCGCACCCAGACGTCGGGCGAGAGCACAGACCGCCTCCGGATCCTCGACCCTCACCGGCTCGCAGCGAGCAGCGATGCCGGCATTCCCGGGAGCCACCACCAGTTCCCCGCATCGCGGTGACTTCGCCACCGCCCAGGCAATCGCATGCTCCCGTCCACCCGACCCGAGCACGAGCACGTTCACCGATGCGCTGCTCATCGGAGCACTCCCTCAAAAGTGTTCTTCGTTCGGCCGAAGGTGACCGGCACCGGAATCGGATAGTCGCCGGTGAAGCACGCGTTGCAGTAGCCGTCCGTTCGACCGATGGCCTTCATCAGCGAGGGCAGCGAGAGGAAGGCCAGCGAATCAGCACCGATGTGCGACCGTAGACCGTCGACGTCGAGGCGATGCGAGATCAGCTCATCATAGGTACCCATATCAAGTCCCATGTGGCACGGATGGGTGATCGGTG
>JANOKQ010000831.1:0-4169 GCA_031419375.1 Acidimicrobiaceae bacterium | reverse complement strand
ACCCGGGCCCGGTTGTCAGCGAAGCTGCCGCACTGCAGATGGCTGAAGGGGCGCGGCGCCTGCTCGGCTGCGATGTTGCGCTGGCGCTCACCGGCGTCGCCGGACCGGCCGAGCAAGATGGCATGCCGGTCGGTACGTTGTGCGTCGGCATCGTCACGCCCGACGCGTCGCTGTCACGCACGCTGCGCCTCGGGGGAGTGCGCGAGCAGATGCGCCAGATGAGCGTTATCTCCTCGCTCGACCTGCTCCGGCGTCAATTGCTGTAGCGAGAACTCGTTCTGGTCATGTGCCTCCGGCGCAGGGGCGGGATTCCGTGACCGGAACGCTGCTCGGACGAGGTCGTGGCTAGGCTCGCTGGCGTTCACGCCTCCGTAGCTCAACGGATAGAGCAGCGGGTTTCTACCCCGTTGGTTGGGAGTTCGAGTCTCTCCGGGGGCGCTTCGCCTGAGTGTGCCACTGTCACGGAATGGGGCTCGAACAGCTGGGAATTCAATGGTAGCCTCGTCCCTATGGAAGCAATCGTCGATTCGGTCGGTCGTCTCGTGGTCCCCAAGGCGATGCGCGATGCGCTCGGCCTGACCACGGGGACCAAGGTCGACATCAGCTTGTACGGCGCAGGCCTACATGTGGTTCCGTCCGGAAGAACAGCACGACTGGTCGAAGAGGATGGGCGGCTCGTCGCCGAGTCCGACGCCATGATCACCGATGAGGATGTCTTCGGGTTGCTCGAGTCGATTCGCAGGTGAACCGCGTGGCGTTGGATACCAGTGCAGCTGTTCCGCTTCTGCTGCGACAGCATCCGGACCATGAACGCGTTCGTACTGCCGTGAAGGGCGCTGTGATCTGTCTGACCGCCCATTCGCAGGCCGAGACCTATTCGGTGCTCACCCGGCTGCCGAGTGACGCACGACTTGCCGCAGGCGACGCAGCCCGCCTGCTGTCCACCGGGTTCGACCCGCCGCTGCTCGTCGATACGGCCATCCTCGTCGACCTACCGTCATTCCTGGCGACGCGGGGAGTCGCGGGCGGGGCCGTCTATGACGCACTGGTTGGTCTGGCCACCGTCGGTACGGACACCACATTGCTCACGCGCGACCGTCGTGCCGCTGGCACCTATTCGGCGCTCGGAGTCGAGTTCCGCTTCGTGTAACGGCTCGGGTCCATGCCCTTTCGAGACCCCGCTCGGGGAGGTATTCGGGCATTCGCGCCCTACCCTTGAGGAGTCGTTGGTTTCGGCTCCCGAGTGTGTCGTAGCCGAGTTGGACGGGCCGCCATCGACGGGGCCACCACCCAAGCAGCTAATGAGGTCGCGCGTGAAGTTCAAGAAGGGCGAAACCGTCATCTACCCGCAACACGGTGCATGCATCGTGATGGGGACCAAGAAGATGGAGGCCTTCGGCGCCAGCCAGGAGTACCTCATCTTGCGCACCGTCATCAACGAGATGACGCTGTCGGTGCCGACAGCGAAGGCCAGCGAGGTTGGCGTGCGTCCCCCGGTGTCGAGCGACGAACTCGAAGACCTCGTATCGGTGCTGTCGAAGGCCGATCCACGCGTGCCCAGTAACTGGAGCCGGCGGTTCAAGAACCATCAGGAGAAGCTGAAGAGCGGCGACGTGTACCAGGTGGCCGAAGTCGTGCGGAACCTAGCGGCGCGCAACCGCGACGCTTCGCTGTCGGCGGCCGAGCGCACCATGTACGACCGGGCCCGGATCAACCTGATCAGCGAGATCGCCCCGGCGTTGAAGGTCAGTGCCGAAGACGCCGAGCACTACCTTGACGAGGCACTGTCCAAAGGCGTGCTGAAGCCCGCGAAGGAAGCAGTCAAGAAGAAGGCCTGAATCGCGTTTACGCTCCGGCGATGACGTCCACGCCATCGCCAGACACTTCGCCGATCTTTCAACTCGCTGACCGTTTCGTCGACGAGTCGTCAGCGCTTGATCCGCTGTCGGCTACCAACCGCGGCATCGACGGCTTCGACCATCTGATGACCGACTATTCGCCCGAGGCGATCGAGGCTCGTGCCGATCACCTCCGCCGTACCGTGGTCGAACTCGGCAGGCTCGGGGCAGCGTCGCCGGATGACCGGTTGGCGAAAGATTTCATGACCGAACGGTTCGAATCGGCGTTGGCGTTGCACGACACGGGTGAGTGGATGCGCCCGGTCCGGGCGTTGGCTGCGCCGTTCAGTGCGATCCGGTCGGTGTTCGATCTGATGGACCGCAACGGCGACGGGGCCTGGCAGAACATCGCCGCACGGCTGACCGCGATCCCGGCCGCGCTCGGCGGCCTGCAACGCACCCTCGACGTCGGCCGCAACGCCGGCGTCGTCGCCTCGCGCCGCCAGGTGGAGGCGGTCGCGGCACAGTGTGCGCAGTGGGCCGACGACCGTTGGTTCGATGTGCTGACCAACGAGGCCCGTATCGGCGCAGGCCCCGACGGCAGCCTCGATGCCGGAACGGTCGAGTTGGTCGAGCAGGGGGCCGGTGCGGCAGTCCAGGCCTACGCGTCGATGGCGCGCTACCTACGCGGTGAGTACCTCGCGGATGCCACACCGGTCGATGCCTGCGGGCCCGAGCGGTACGCGGCGAACTCGCGGACGATGAACGGTGCCGACCTCGACCCGCGCGAGATGTACGAGTGGGCGTGGCACGAGTACGCCACGCTGCGGGCCGAGATTGACAAGGTGTGCGAACAGATCGTCCCCGGTGCAGGTTTTGCCGAGGTACGCAACCAGCTCGATACCGACCCGGCCAGGCTCGTGCGCGGCGTCGACGCGTACCGCGCGTGGCTGCAGGCCACCACCGACGAGGCTCTGCGCCGGAGTGCGGCTCACTTCGACATCCCCGAGGTGATGAATCGCTGCGAGGCGCATATCCCGCCCGCCGGTTCGGCGGCTGCGCCGTACTACACCGAACCTTCGGAGGACTTCGCCAGGCCCGGACGAACGTGGTACCCCACGCTCGGCCGCACCGAGTTCGCGACATGGGGCGATGTGACCACCTGCTACCACGAATCAGTCCCGGGCCATCACCTGCAGATCGGCTATACCAGGTTGCAGGCCGACAAGTTGTCGCGGTTCCAGCGTGGAGCGTTCGTGTCGGGGCATGGCGAGGGGTGGGCGCTGTACGCCGAGCGGCTGTGCGACGAGCTTGGCTGGTTCGACAACCCCGACCACCGGCTCGGTTTCCTGTGCGGGCAGCAGCTGCGGGCGGTACGGGTGATCATCGACATCGGGATGCACCTCGGCCACCGCATCCCCGCCGGCACCACGCTGAGCGACGGCACCGCATTCCATGCCGGCGAGGTGTGGAACGCCGAGCTTGCGCTCGAGTTCATCATCAGCGAAACCGGTCAGGGTGACGAGTTCCTGCGCAGCGAGATCGACCGCTACCTCGGATGGCCGGCCCAGGCGATCAGCTACAAGATCGGCGAGCGAGAGTGGCTGGCGGCGCGGGCCGATGCCCGCTCCCGGCTCGGGGCACGCTTCGATCTGCGTCGGTTCCACACGTTCGCCCTATCGCTCGGCCCGGTCGGGCTGGCGCAACTGCGCACCGAGATCGCCGCGTTCGAGGCGGTGTGAGACCTGGGCCGTCGGCCCCGTGACCGCGGCCGTCGTGCGCGGATCGATCTACAGTCACAGCTCATGTCATCTCGCATGCACGTGTCACGCTCTGACCTCGAAGATCTGATCCGGCGGGGTGAGATCGACACGGTGCTGATGGTGTTCCCCGATCTGCAGGGCCGCCTCGTCGGCAAACGCACCACCGGCCGGTTCTTCCTCGAGCACGTGGCCGATGACGGCACCGAGAACTGCGACTACCTGATCGCCTGCGACCTCGACAACAACCCGGTCCCCGGGTACCGGTTCACCAGCTACGAGCAGGGCTACGGCGACATGTTGGCCAAGGCCGATTGGGGCACGGTACGGATCACACCGTGGGTCGACAAGACCGCGATGGTGATGTGTGACCTGTTCGACGTGGACAGCGGCGAGTTGATCGAGGTGGCCCCGCGCACGGTGCTGCGTCGGCAGGTGGACAGGGCCGCGGCGTTGGGGTTCTTGCCGATGGTGGCCAGCGAGATCGAGTTCTACCTCTTCAAAGACACCTACGACGAGGCCCACGAGAAGGGCTACCGCGACCTGCGCCCGCATTCACCCTGGCTCGAGG
>JANOKQ010000830.1:0-1834 GCA_031419375.1 Acidimicrobiaceae bacterium | reverse complement strand
GCCTCGACCTCGACCCAACAGCGACGCACGTCCCCAAACCCGTCGGCATGGTCGTCAACCGACCCGTCGGGGGCGCCCCATTCCACATCCGCCGACGATGAAGTCCGACATCCAGCACGCCGACATCGTCGATCCGATGTGAGGATTGAACGTGGCTCGGATCGTGTTTTATTCCATGGCGCATCGCGGCGACGTGTTCCCGTATGTGCCGATTGCATCGGAGCTGTCCCGGCGTGGGCACCACGTCGTCTACGTCGTGCCGCGCGAGTTTCACCCGCTGTTCGCCGGCGAGCCGTTCCGGTGCGCCCATAGCGGCACGGACTTCTCACCCGTCGCCCTCGACCAACACGGGGCGTACATTGCCCGCTGGGGGATGCCCCTCAGCGGCGCAGGCCTCCTTCGGCTGTACTTCGGCCGATACACCATCCCTCACCTCGCGGCCCTGTTCGAAGCAGTCGACGTCGAGCTGGCCGACGCCGACCTGCTCGTTTCGCACCCCGCGGCGTCACTTGTCGGCGCGATGTCGTGTGAGCGACGGGGCATTCCATGGATTGTGGGTGATCTGTTCCCGATGCTGGTACCGACAGCTACCGCCCCTCCTGCCGGGGTGCCCAATCTCGGCCGTTGGGGAAACTCTGCGGTGTGGCGCCTCGGGCAGTCGCGTGTCGCCGGCCCGCTCACGAGCCGGCGAGGCTTCGTGGAGTTCCGCCGATTCCTCGGTCTCAGTACAGAACCCGGTTGGAACGTCACCGGCGCGCGCTTGTCGCCGACACGCAACCTGGGCCTCGTGTCGCGCCACTACGTCGATCCAGCACCGGACTGGCCCGCCAACTACAACCTCGTCGGGTTCACGTCGTGGCACGGACCCGATGGTGGTCAACTTCCCGCCGACGTCGAGCGGTTCCTCGACGCCGGTCCACCACCGGTCGTCGTCACGCTCGGCACCAGCGGCGCGTCGGCTCGACCCGAGATCTTCGAACAGGTCGCAGCGGTGCTGGACGACCTCTGAGCTCGAGGCGTGTTCCTCACCTCGAACACAGTGGTAACCGAGCAGGTACGAGCCGCCGGCGTTGATCAGCGGCACGGGGTCTGGCCCTTCGTTCCCCTCGCGCCGCTGCTGCATCACGCACGGTGCGTCGTACAGTCCGGTGCCCACGGCACCAACGCGCTGACCCTCGAAGCGGGCCTGCCGTCAGCGATCGTGCCATGCATGTTCGACCAACGTTGGCATGCGCAACGCCAGCAAAGCCTCGGCTCCGGCGTCTGGGTCCGTCGCGAGCGCGACCTATTGGCAGCGCTGCGACGGCTGCTCACCGACGAGGGCCTGCGCGAACGCGCCGGTGAACTCGGCGCGAGGATCAGCGCCGAGGATGGCATCACCGCCGCGTGTGACTCTATCGAAGCGCTTCTTCGCGACGGGACATGACGACGACGTCGCCCGGCTCGGACTGATCGCTGTCACCGCAGGCCGAGCTCCAAGCGTTCAAGGCTGCTGGCCCGCGAGCATGGCTCGATGACGGATAGGCGTGGATACGCGCCGTCGTGCTTGCCAGGTCGACGTCCACCCGGTGACCTTCGATGCCGGGAACCGACTGACAGCTCGGCCGCGCCCAACGGATCGGACTGTCCGTATCCACGGTGATAGTTACCGCCCAGCCGCCGTCGAACGCCGAATGGGCGTCGAGTTGGTCAACAGCCAGCGCCGCGAGGGGTCGAGGACGAGAGCGTCCTCAACTTGGGGAGCGGCCAGACCACCCTCTTCTTCGAGTACACGTCGAGCGCAGCGACCCGCTACACCTCCAGTGATGAGTGGAAACGCGAATGTTGCGGCAAT
>JANOKQ010000829.1:0-2063 GCA_031419375.1 Acidimicrobiaceae bacterium | reverse complement strand
TCGGTCTCGACCCGAACACCCCCCTCATCTGACCGAGCACCGGTGGCGGGGGTAAGAACACCACACAGATGGTGGTGGCTGCCACCTTGCGGCGGTGACGTCGACGGGGTCCAATGGATCGGTGCAAGCTGGAATCACGCTGTGGGTGAAGGCGGAATGGCGGCGGCGTAGCCGCGCGACCATCACGCTCGTGCTGCTGGTCGGCATTGCCGGGGCCGTCGTCCTGACGGCCGTCGCCGGGTCGCGGCGCACCGCGTCGAGCTTCGATCGATTCACCGCCGAGTCGTTGTCGGCCGACGTCGTCGTCGACGTAGGTGCGGTTGATCCCGCCATCGTCGAAGCGATCACGCGCTTGCCGATGGTGGAAACGTCCGGCTCGGGTACCGTCGTGTTCGCCCTGGTCGACGGCGTCGAGGCCGATCTGGCGATCTTGGCACCCCGAGACGCTCAGGTCGGGGTGCTCCTCGAGCGGGACCGGGTCCTGCGTGGCCGCCGGCCGGATCCAGCACAGCCTGACGAGGTCGCTGTGAACGAGGCTGCTGCCGGCCTCGTCGGGGTCGACGTCGGAGACCAGATCACGATCGCCACGATGACACCTGAGCAGGTGACCGCCGAGGAGTACTTCCCCGCCCGGGGACCGCTGCTGCGGTTCACCGTCGTTGGGGTGTATCGAGGGCCCGACGACCTCAACTCCACGGCGGAGGGCACCTTCATCGCCAGCCAGGCGTTCCTCGACACCGTGCACGGCCAGGTCGACGAGTACACGACCTTCCTTGCGGTAAGACTGGCCGAAGGTGCTCTCGTCGCCGATTTCGAAACAGCGATTGCGCGGCTCATTCCCCCCGACCAGGTTTATGGGAGCATCTCGCTCGATGTGCGTTCGCGAGCAGCGAGAGGAACGATTTCCTCAATAGCGCAAGGGCTTGCGGTCTTCGCCCTTGTGGCCGCTGTGGCCGCCTTGGTCGCCACGGGACAGTCGGTCGGACGCCATGTTGCCAGTGGCCGGGAGGGCGCGCGAACACTTCTGCAGCTCGGTTTCACGCGAACCGATCGGAACGTCGCACTTGTGCTGATGACGCTCCCCGCGGCGCTGTTCAGCGCCGCCCTGGCATCGGTAGCGGCGTGGCTCGCCTCATCGATCATGCCAATCGGTTTGGCGCGGCGGGCAGACCCGAACCTCGGACCCACTGCCGATTGGACCGTGTTGATCGGCGGAGCGCTGGCGGTCACCGCCGCGGTGCTCGTCTCGGCTTTGGTCGCGGCGACGTGGATGACCCGGCCTAGGTCTGGAGCGATCCTAATACCGGGCCCATCGGCAATGGTTGCGGCGGTCTCGAGGGCTGGCCTGGGACCGGTCGCTGCAAACGGAGTGCGCCTCGCTATCGACCGACGCGCGCCGGCCCTGCCGGTGCGATCGGCAATCGCCGGCGTCGCCGTCGCGACACTCGGAGTCTTCGCCGTACTGACCTTCTCCTCCAGCCTCGACCGCTTGCTCGTGTCGCCTGATCGGTGGGGGTACGACTGGGACCTGCTGTTGAACTTCACGTCGGGCGAGGTCGACACTGCGCTGATGGGCATCACCGGCGACGACCGGCTCACAGCGGTTGCGCGATGGGACGCCGGATATTCGTACGTCGAAGGTTTGGGCATCCGCGCCTACGGCCTCGATCCGGTCGCTGGCGAAATCGGGTTCTCGCTTGTCTCGGGCCGGCAGCCGGCGACCCCAGCCGAGGTGGTGCTCGGTCCGGATACGGCCGACCGATTGAGCGCACGACTGGGCGACCGGGTTCGGGTCGCTGCAGACTCCGCCGACAACGCTCGACCGTCGGTTGTCGTCGTCGGCACGGCCCTGTTTCCCGACGACGGCGACGACGGCTTCGGCAACGCAATCGGGTACTTCGGAGCGGCATTTGAGGCGAACGCGATCGTCCCCGATGCTTTTGAGGCGAACCAGCTCGTTGTCAGGGTGGCACCCGGTCTCGACGTCGACGACGTGGCCGCGAGCCTAGATGCGGAATATCCCGACTCGGTGTCGGGCGAGAGCCGGCCCGCCCCGCCCGGCC
>JANOKQ010000828.1:0-8382 GCA_031419375.1 Acidimicrobiaceae bacterium | reverse complement strand
GGCGAGGCGCGCTCCCAATCCGACGATCGTCTGGGTTCGTGCGTCGAGCAACGACTCGAGCTGGGCGATGCGGGCGCGCAAGTCGCGTTCGGTGGTGTCGATCTCGTCTGGTGTCGGCATGTCTGGTGTCGGCGGGTCTGGTGTTGGCATGTCGGGGGTCAGCTCGGCCATGGGAGTCGGGGGTGCCGTTCTCGAAGGGTGACGAAGTTGGTGGCCATGTCGATGTCGCTGATCTTGCGCATCGAGCCAGGTTGCTCACGGTATCGGCCGACCACCGAGGTGACCAGGGATGCACACCAGCGACGTTCCGCGATGGCGAGCCACAGGTCGTAGTCCTCCCAGCCGTAGATGCCGTCGTCGGCGGCGTAGCCGCCCAGCGACCGCCACGCACCGGTGCGGAACATCGCCATGGCATCGATGAACGCACCGTGAACCAGCAGGTCGGGGTCCCACGGCAGGTGGCTGGTGAGGCCGAGCGCCCCCGTCTCGTCGAATCGTTCCAGCAGACCGTAGGCAGCGACGACGTCGTCCGGCGCTCCATCGAGATGACGTGCGAGCGCGACCAGCCCGTTCGGATACACCAGGTTGTCGGCGTCGAGCGCGAACACGTACGGCGCCCGAGCGTGCGCGAACCCGGTGTTGCGTGCCGTGGGGAGTCCGCCGTTGGCGGCGCGAGCGACGAGCGTGATCGGGAACCACGGTCGCTCGGCGAGCGCCTCGTGAGCGATGGAGAGTGACGAGTCGGTGCTGTGGTCGTCGACGATGACCACCTCGACCGGCAGCGACGGATCGTGTGCGGCGGCCACCACCGAGTCGATCGCCTCGCGCAGGTAGTGACCTTGGTTGAACAGCGGGATCACCACCGACACCGACGGTTCGCAGGTGGCCACCGACGGCGTGACCGTGACCTCCAGGTGGTCCGGGTGGCCGTGGCGTAACGCGGCGAGCGACCGCTCGATCGAGCGGATGGTCTGCATCTGGCCGAGGAAGGCCCGCTTCAGATCGCGCACCGTCTTGTCGAGCATCTGCCGATCGGCTGTCGGGTGCACCGGGCCTGGCAGCGTGCGCGAGTGACGGCGTGACGGCACGTGCCGCTGTGCGGCGGCGCGGGCTACCGCGGGCAGGCGGGCTCCCGGTCGGTCAGCGCGGAGATCGACGATCGCGTCGTGCGCGGCGACGAACGCCCGCTCCACCAGATCGCGCTGATGGAGCCGGGCGGTGAGCGTCGAGTACGCCTCGTCGGCCATGCGCCGGCGGCGTGGCTCGTCGAAGGCCAGCGCCACCGCCTGCTCGGCGAGGTCGCCGAGCGACGACATCAGCAGGTGCTCGCCGGCGCGGAACGGGTCGATTCCCTCGGAGGTCTCGGTGGCGACCACGCACCCGTTGGCGACGGCTTCGACCACGCGGGCCCACTCGAAGTACGGCTCGGTGTCGCGGTGCACGTTGAACAGAATGCGGGTGTTCGCCAGCGTGTCGTACTTGTCGGTGCCGGTCGTGAACGCTGCCTGACCGGCGCGGGCCGGACGATGCCAGCTGAAGAACCGCAGGTCGGTACGCCACTCCCACAGCTGACCGGCCGCCCCGCCGATGAACGCTTCGCGGCGCGGCGTGCGTCCGGCGAGCAAGCCGAAGTCGATCGAGCGCGGCCGACGACCGTCCGCCATCCACCGGTCCATCGACGGCACCCACCGGTCCATCGACGGTACATAGCCGAGCGGGAGGTGTGCGCCGCGTAGTCCCCTGCTACGGATCGCGTCGAGCGACCACGGGTTGATGTCGAGCACCGCGGCACCGTGGCACGCGTACTGCATCGACCGCTCGAAGAACGGCGTGCCCTGCTGTTCGGTGTTGACGCACAGCGCGCTGGTTGCGGCGGCAACTCGGTCGGCCTCGCTGGCGGGGAACAGCCCGAAGAACTCGTGCGGGGCAACGACCAAGTTGTGGTGCCGCGGCCCGGCCGAGGGCAGCTCGTTCGTGATCAGTTCGGCGTCACGGCCCCGCGAGGTGAGCGCCTCGACCAAGTGTTCGGCGATCTCCCTCATGAACACGTTGCCGTGCTCGCTCACGAAAACTCGCCAGATCACGGGCGTACGGTAGCAACCGGCGATTAGCCTCACCCGTCATCTCGCCGCGCATCTCCGTCATCACCCCGGTGTTCGACCCCCCGCTCGGCCCGTTCTGGGCCTGCTTCGACTCGATGGTCGCGCAGAGCTACACCGACTGGGAGTGGTGCCTCGTCGACGACTGCAGCACCCGGCCGGAGGTGCGCGCCGCGCTTGCGGAGATGGCCGACCGCGACCCCCGGATCAGGGTTCACCACCGCAGCGTCAACGGCGGCATCGTCGCCGCCTCCAACGACGCGCTGGGAATAGGCACCGGAGAGTTCGTTGCCTTGCTCGATCATGACGATTCGATCGTGCCTAACGGGATCGCCGCGGTGATGGCGGTGCTCGACGCCGAGGTCGGCCGGGACGTCGATTACGTGTACACCGACGAGGCGCACACGTTGGCCGATGGTCGCGAAACCGCGCACTTCCTGAAGCCCGATTGGTCGCCCGAGCGGTTCCGCTCGTCGATGTACACGTGCCACCTCTCGGTGCTGCGCCGATCGGTGATCACCGCCGTGGGGGGTTTCCGGACCGGTTTCGACGGATCACAGGACCACGATCTGATCCTGCGCGCCACCGAGCAGATCGCCGCCGCCGGGCGCCGGGTCGTGCACCTCCCCGTGCTTGCCTACCACTGGCGCCACATCGCCAGCTCGGTGTCGCGCGCTGTCGGAACGTTGCCCCGCGCGGTGGAGAACGGCCGGCGCGCCGTGCAGGAGCAGTGCGACCGCCTCGGCCTCGACGCGCAGGTGGAGCACGGCCCCGTCGCGGGCTGCTACCGCGTGGTGCGATCCGCGTTGTCGCATGCCACCGTCACCGTGGTCGTCGCGACCCGCTTCGAGGGCGCCACGGCGCGGCCCTACCGCCTGGCGATGGAAGCGACGGTGCGCTCGATCGTCTCCGCTCTGTCGAACGTGCGGCTGGTGGTCGCTCACCCGGAGTCGTCTCCGGCCGAGCTTGTCGCACTGGCCGACGAGGTGATGCCTCCGTGCTGGCAACGGGTGCCGGTACCCGGACCGTGGTCACTGGCCGCGGCGCTCGACCGGGCACTGCTGATGCACCCGGCCGACGCGTTGGTGAGCATCGCCCCGGGGCTCGTCGTCCGTGCCGACCGGACTCCCGATTGGTTGGGCGCGCTCGTCGGGCTCGCGCTCTCGCCGGGCGCGGGTGTGGCCGGGGCGATGATTGCCGACCGCGACGACACGGTCCTCCACGCCGGCTGGGACGTGCCCAACTACCGCTGGTACGACCTCGACGGCCTGCGCGTGGGTTCAACCACCTCGGGCAACGACCTGCTGATCGAGCGCGAGTGCAGCCATGTGAGCCTCGCTGCGGCTGCCGTGTCGGCCCCACAGTGGCGCGAGTGCCGCCACCTCGCCGGAGCCGGAGGCTGGCACGACGCCGGCCGGGCGCTGTCGCACGCCCTCGTTCAACGTGGTGCCAGAACCCTGTGGACCCCCTATGCCCGCTTCGATCAAGTCACCACCATCAAGCTCTGACCCCCGTCGCCGACCGCGCGGTTCCCGCGAGTCAACCGAGTCCCCGCGAGTCAACCGAGTCCCCGCGAGTCAACCGAGTCCCCGCGAGTCAACCGAGTGTGGAGAGGGGGATCCGAGTGTTGAGCGCCCACCCGTGTGCGCGCTCGGCACTCGGATGACCCTGAAATCGGGCGCACTTCGTCGAGGAGATCGGTGAGTCAGCGGCGCTGGATGAGTTCGATGTCCTCGGGATGGATGCCGGCTACCCGCGAGCGGGACTCGAAGTGCCACCGCACTGCGGCGGGCTCGTAGACGACGTCGAAGCCGGCGGAGCTCACCTTGAGGCAGTAATCGACATCGTTGTAGTTGCCGGGAAACGCCGTGCTGAACCCGCTCACCAGATCGAACACCGACATCGGCGCGAGCATGCACGCCGCACTCACTCCGGCGACGCGCCGGCTCACGCAAACCTGATTTCAGCGTGCGGATGCCCACAATCGTGTCGACGTATCCATCTGCAAGCGGCTGCGGCGTGCGAGAATGGGGCAGATGGATCAACGGCTCGGGGTTGCGCACGTCGCCTTCGACGAGCTCACCGAGCAACTGGTCCTCCAGGTCCTGCGCAGCGGCAAGATTGCCCAGGGGCCGATGGTGGAAGCCTTGGAAGCAGCCGTCGCCGCTGTGGTGGGGGTCCGTCATGCCGTCGCGGTCAGCAGCGGCACGGCCTCGCTGATAGCGGCCCTCCACATCGCCGGAATCGGCCGCGGTGACGAGGTGATCACCTCACCGTTCACCTTCGGCGCAACCCTCAACGCGATCGTGGCGGTTGGCGCCACCGCACGGTTCGCCGACATCGCGCCCGATGACTTCAACATGTCACCGGCGTGCGTGGAGTCGCTCGTGAACAACAACACGGCAGCGCTGTTGCCGGTGCACCTGTTCGGCCAGACGGCCGACATGACTGCACTCGGGGCCATCGCCGAGCGCCACGGGCTGGTGGTGATCGAGGATGCGGCTCAAGCCATGGGTGCACGTCACCGCGGTCGCTCCGCCGGCAGCTTCGGGATCGGGTCATTCTCGATGTACGCGACGAAGAACGTCACCACCGGCGAAGGCGGCCTGCTCACGACCGACGATGACGCGCTGGCCATGGCGGCGCGGCGGTTCCGCAACCAGGGGATGGATCGGCCCTACGAGTACTCCTCGTTCGGGCTCAACTTCCGCCTCACCGACCTCCAGGCTGCGGTCGGGATCCCGCAGATGGAACGCCTCGAACAGATCACGGCGACCCGAGTGGAACACGCGGCGCGGCTGACGACGGGCCTGCAGGGCGTGACCGGGCTCACCTGCCCGCCGACACGACCCGGCAACGATCACGCCTTTCACCAGTACACCGTGCGGATCACTGACGATGCGCGACATGACAGAGCGGCCGTGCAGCGCCAACTGACGCAGGGCTCGATCGACACCGGCGTGTACTACCCGAAGCTCGTCTTCGACCACGCCTGCTTCGCCGAGACGCCGCAGGTCATCCGCGACCACTGCCCCGTTGCTGTCGAGGCCACACGTCAGGTGCTGTCGCTGCCCGTGCATCAGTACCTCTCCGACAGCGATCTCGATCGTGTGGCCGAATCGCTGGTCAGAGCGCTGCAATGACACCGCTTCGCATCGCGCTGGTCGGCGCAGGCTCGATGGCCGCCAAGCACGCCGCAGTTGTGACGGATGCCGCGTCGGCGCGGCTGCAACTGGTGGTCGACCGAGACCCGGACCGAGCCGCGTACCTCGCCAGCCAGCACGGTGCCGCGTCGGCAACCAAACTCGACGATGCGCTGAACTGCGACGCTGCGATCGTGGCGACGTGCACGCCCAACCATCGCGACGCGGCGTTGACGCTTCTCGCTGCCGGCATGCCTGTGCTGGTCGAAAAGCCGTTGGCGATGTCGTTGGCCGAGGTGAACGAGGTGGTCGATGCGGCGCACTCGATGGATGCCGTGCTGATGTGCGGATTCGTCGAGCGGTTCAACTCCCGGCTCTGGCCATGCTTCGACCTCGCTGGGCGCGGCATCACCGAGATCCGGACCACCAGAGTGGGCCCACCACCGTCCCGGCCGGTTCACTCCAGCGTCATCAATGACCTCCTGCTCCACGATCTCGACTTGGTACTGCGCATGGTCGGTCACGATCCGCTGGTCGAATTGGACGTTCGGGCCGATCACTGGAACGCCGATGCTGCCTGGCCCGAGGCCGTGACCTGCCAGTTGGCGTTTGCCAGCGGGGTGACAGCCTCCATGCACGCCAGCCGCGTCGCTCCCGCGCGGATGCGTTCGTTCTCGGTGACGACCGATTCGACGACACGCAGCGCTGACCTCACCGTCATGACCGGTAATCCGCTCGCCGCACAGTTCAACCATCTGGTTCACCTCGCCCGCTCCGGTACGCGAGCAGCACGAGCTGCAGAACGTGGCAGCATCGTGGCCGCACACGCGTTGGCGGATCGTGTCGAATCGTTGATCGGAGTACCGGCATGCACCCGGTGATGCCGTTCATCGTCGGGTGCGGCCGATCCGGCAACACGTTGCTACGGATGATGCTGGACAGCCATCCCGACATGGCCATTCCACCCGAGACGGAGGTGGTGGTCGCCGGAACTGCGGGCGGCAGCGATGCGTCAACGTTCTGCGATGCCGTTGCAAGTCATTGGCGGTTTGGCGATCTACACATCGAGCCGCTGACGTGGCGACATCGTGTACATGGTTTGGAGACGTTCACCGCGGCCAACGGACTACGCGAGATGTACCGGATGTATGCGGAGAAGTTCGGCAAGACGCGCTACGGCGACAAGACGCCGTACTACTCGGCGCATCTTCCGCTCATCGCCGCGACGTTCCCCGAAGCCCGAGCGATACACATCATTCGCGACGGCCGCGACGTTGCCGCGTCGATGATGCCGCTGTGGTTCGGGCCTCCCGATGCGCCGTCGATGGCCGATCACTGGGTCGATGTCGTCACACGCATCCGCTCCGATCAGCACGTGCTCCCGACCCTCGATGTCCGCTACGAGCAGCTGGTCCTGCAACCGGCTGCCGAGCTCGGGCGGGTGCTCGAGTTCTGCGAGTTGGAATGGAGCGACGATGTACTGCGCTACTACGAGCGTGCCGGCGAGCGCATCGCCGAGGTCACCCACGACGCGCAGATGACCGACGGAACCTGGCTGGCCCCCGTTGAACAACGCCACCGCATTCACCGCCTCCTCAACGAACCACCGCGCCCGGACCGTATCGGCGCGTGGCGCACACAGCTGACCTCTGCAGACCAGGCTGCGTTCGAGGCTCGCGCCGGATGGCTGCTCGCCGAGTTGGGAATGCGATGAGGAGCGAGCCGAGGTTGCCACCGTGCGAATCCTGATCACGAACGTTCAGCTGAACCACCGCAGCGGAACCGAGATCGTGGTCCGCGATCTCGAGGCCGAGCTCCGACGGCGCGGGCACGAGGTGTGCGTGTACGCCGAGTACCTCGGTCTGATCAGCGACGAGATCACTGCCAACGGCGGCCATGTCATCGCCTCGCTCGACGAGATGCCGTTCGTGCCCGATGTGATCCACGGTCATCACAACGTCACGGCGACCACTGCCGCCGTGCACTTTCCGACAACGCCGGTGATCCTCGTCTGTCACAGCCGCAACTTCTGGATTGACATGGCGCGTGGTGTGCCGTCGGTGCATCGCTATGTGGCCGTCGACCTCAACTGCCGAGAACGGCTGGTTGCCGAAGGCATCGCCGAGTCGGCGATCGATGTCATAACCAACGCCGTCGACCTCGAGCGGTTCGTGTTTCGGCCCGAGTGCGCGGCACCGCCGCGCCGGGCTGCGGTCTTCGGCAACAACGCCCACGACGGCGGCTTCGTCACCTTCGTGCGTGCGGCATGCGCGCAGCGGGGCATCGATCTCGACGAGTTCGGCAGCGGCGTCGGGCGAACGGAGCACCATCCTGAACTGGTCCTCGCCAGCTACGACCTCGTCTTTGCCAAGGCCCGCTGTGCGATCGAAGCGATGGCCGCAGGCTGCGCGGTGATCGCCGTCGATGAGGCGGGTTACGGCGGCCTGGTGACGGCCGACGTTGTCGATCAGATGCTCGACTGGAACGTCGGCGACCGGTGCCTGCAGCGCGCCCACGACGTCGCCGCGATCGTCGCCGATCTCGATCGTGTCGTCAGCGACGATGCCGCGCGAGTGAGTGTGCGAGTGCGCGAACGATGCGATCTGCGCCGCGCCGCATTCGCCTACGAACAGCACTACCTGTCGGCGGTGGCGGCGGGACCGCCAACGACGGGGCCAGCCGCAAATTGGCACGATGCGCACCGCGACGTGCTCACCTTCGCCAACGAACTGGAGTGCCGCCTGCGCGCCGGCGAGGGCGCGTGGTCGATGCCGCCGTTGCCGCCATCGGTCGGCGATGCGTTGCACCTGGCGGCGCACGGTGCGCGTCGAAGGGTTTCGCCCGGAGAGCGGTACTCGGTCGATGTCGAGATCCGCAACCACTCGCGCGAGCAGTTGTCCACGGTGGGGAGCACTCCGGTGCTGCTGTCGTACCAGTGGCTCCATCCCGAAACGGGAGCGATCACCATCGCCAACGGGGAACGCTCGGCCCTGACGCGTGCCATCGCTGCCGGGCAGGTTCAGCGTCAGCCGATGGTGGTGGTCGCACCGGCAGAGCCGGGCGACCACACCCTCCGGCTGACGCTGGTGCAGGAATCGGTGATGTGGTTCAGCGACCTCGCGCAGCCGGTGTTCGTCGAC
>JANOKQ010000827.1:0-3930 GCA_031419375.1 Acidimicrobiaceae bacterium | reverse complement strand
CCACATCCGCTCCACATCGGCGACACGGGGATGACGATCGTGCCATCGGCGGCCCAGTACAAGAACGCCTTGTGATCCCATTCAGCCTCGCTGTAGCCGCCGATCGGCAACGTCGAGATCTGCTTCGGGTTGGCCGGATCGCTCACATCGAACAGTGACATCTGCGTGCCGGTCGTGCGCCCGTCGAGATCCGCGTTCTGGCCGACGCCGAGCAGCAGCCCGTCGCCGACCGGGTGCAGGTAGGCCGAGTAGCCGGGGATCTTCAGCTCGCCGGCAACGACCGGGTTGGTCGGGTCGCTCAGGTCGACCACGTACAGGGGGTCGGTCTGGCGGAACGTGACCACGTAGGCGGTCGAACCGAGAAAGCGGACGGCGTAGATCTGTTCGGTGAGCCCGAGCCCACCGACCTTGCCAACCTCCACGAGCTCGTCACCGTCGGCGCGAAGCACATGCACGAACGATTCGCTCTGGCCGCCACCGCTCCAGTCGTCGAGCGTGCTGGCCACGCGCAGGTCGCCGTCGAGCTCGCTCATCGCAAACTGATTGAGCAGCCGGCCCTCGATTTCACCGGACGCCACGTACGCAGCGGCACCGCCGTCGCCGAGGTCGAAGCGGTGGATCAGCGTCGGCGGCTGCGTGTTCTGCGCGCCGTTGACGTTCCAGTCCCACGGCACGGTGGCGAGGTAGATGCTCGTCGCCGATGCGTACACGGTCTCGCCATTCGACACCACGCCAGCTGCGCCGACCGGGCTGGTCCCGGCACGCAGGTCGAGCGAGGCGATCCACGAGATCCCGAGGCCGGCGAAATCGCGTGGTGCCGCGACCGTTGTGCAATCGAGCGACGTGTCGATCGCCCCGAACGTGCCGTCACCTGCTTCGTCGAAGTAGCGCGGCAGCCAGTCGTCGATGGTCGATTCGCGGATCACCGCCTGGTTCGCTTCGAAGGCTCGCTGCTCGTCGAGGCCGAACTCGGTCGGGAACACGAACGGCAAACGG
The DNA here is from genome assembly GCA_031419375.1 of Acidimicrobiaceae bacterium. Classification (GTDB taxonomy): domain Bacteria; phylum Actinomycetota; class Acidimicrobiia; order Acidimicrobiales; family Ilumatobacteraceae; genus VFMC01. The sequence goes on along the minus strand of JANOKQ010000827.1, from coordinate 2,934 downwards.
TTGGCGAGTGCGGAGGTCAGCACCAGGCGGGCCTGCCCGTCGATCGAGCGACTGGCGATCAGCCGACCCTCGAGGTGGCTGCGGCGCAACAGTTCCGGCCGATCCGGGTCGGTCACATCGAACAGCGACGTGATCGTGTCCTCCACCCCGGTGAAGGGCTGCGTCACCACCAGCAGGCGAGTGCCATCGAGCAGCAGCTGATGGGAGCCCTCGGGTACGTCGACACGCTCGACCACCTGTGCCGAAGCGACATCGACGATGCGCACACCGTCCTGACCGGCAACGAACACATGCGTGCCGTTGGACTCCACCACGTCACCCTCATCCACGCCGACCTCCTGGGTGTTGGTCCCCGAGTACGTCGGCCCGTCCCCCGGGGTAGTCGAGGCCCCGCCATCCGTTACCGCACGTCCGGACGAGTCGTCCATCGCCGCCGGGGCCATGGTTGCCTCCGCAGCGGACACCACATCACGTTCATTGGCGTAGTACATCCCACCGCCGTCGAGCCCCCACGCCGTAACCCGCTCAAGCGCCGCAGCCTGCAAATAGCCGAGCAGCTCCGGGCAATCACCGAAGAAGGCAAGCCGCGCCGAACCGAACCCGCCGATGCGCGGCCCCGTCCCGTCACTGGTGTTCAGCGGCTGAGCGGTAGTCCCCGGCTGAGCGGTAGTCCCCGGCTGATCGGTCGACGGCGTCGCCGTCTCCAATGTCGTCGGCACGCCTAGGCCGCCATCGCCGTCGGGCCGGATGGTCGATGAAGTGGAGCCGCCCAGGTCGCCGCTGCAGCCCGCCAGCAAGCCGAGCACCGCCAGCGGTACCGCCGCCGTTCGTGCCAAGCGTGGATGACGGGGAGCGTTGCCGTTTCGGATCATGCACCTTGGACGTCACCGCGACTGCCTTTGGTTCCCGGCGGCACACCAAACATCCGCGGATCAGCCCCACATCACGACAATCCTGCTCACCAAGTGACCATCACGCCCACACCACCACATCCGTGACCAACATGCGCGCTCACGGCGCACAACGGACACGAACACCGGGGAGAAACTCCGCACCAGGACGCAAGCTGACGACGTTCGGCAACGCGGACCGGGTGGCAGCGGCAGGGAGGCCGTGGAGCACCTCGGGTGGCGAGGAAGACCAGGTCGCCCTGGCGTGTTAGTAGCGGTAGTGGGCGAAGGCCTTGTTGGACTCGGCCATCTTCTGCATGTCGTCGCGACGCTTGATCGCTGCACCGAGACCGTTAGCGGCATCCATCAGCTCGCCAGCGAGGCACTCGGCCATCGTCTTTTCACGGCGCTTGCGGCTGAAGTCGACCAGCCAGCGGATCGACAGCGTGTTGGCCCGACGCGGGCGCACCTCGATCGGCACCTGATACGTGGCACCACCAACGCGGCGGCTCTTCACCTCGAGCGGGGGCTTGATGTTCTCGATCGCCCGCTTCTGCGTGGCGACCGGCTCGGCCTCGGTCTTGAGCTCGACGATCTTCATCGCGTCGTACACGATGGTCTCGGCGACGGTGCGCTTACCGTGCAGCATCACCTTGTTGATGAGCTGGGTGACGAGCAGTGAACGGTACAACGGGTCGGGCATGAGCTCGCGACGTTGGGCGGGACCTTTGCGGGGCATCTTCGATCAGTCCTTCTCTAGTCCGTTTACTTCGAAGCCTTCGCGCCGTAACGGCTGCGGGACTGCTTGCGATTCTTGACCCCGGCTGCGTCGAGCGCGCCGCGAATGACCTTGTACCGCACGCCCGGCAGGTCGCGAACACGACCACCACGGACGAGCACGATCGAGTGCTCCTGCAGGTTGTGTCCTTCACCAGGGATGTACGCCGTGATCTCGACACCGCTCGACAGACGAACGCGGGCGACCTTGCGCAGCGCTGAGTTCGGCTTCTTCGGAGTGTTGGTGTACACACGGGTGCACACGCCACGACGCTGCGGCGACCCCTTCAGGGCCGGCGTCTTCGTCTTGGTGAACTTCGTGGTGCGCCCATGGCGAACCAGCTGCTGGATTGTGGGCACTCGGCTACCTCAGGAACGTTCGGCTGGCTGCGCGGACAACCCCACGCAGGACCCTGCAATGTTAGAGGCACGCTCAGGTAGCGGCAACCCGCGGGTGCGGATCAGTCGGGCAGCTTGTCGACGAGGCCCTTGGCCTTGGTCGCCGCGCCGCTGACTTTGCCATCGTGTTTGTCGGGGGTCTTCGATTCCACCACGTCGGCAACTTTGTCGATGCCCTGCTTGATCTGTTGCTTGCGGCCCTTGGCCAGCCCTTTGATCTTGTCCATCAAACCCATTGCAGTGCTCCTCAGTCGCGTACTGAGCTTGCAGTCTGCCACGTCGCCGACGGCACCGAGGGGATATGCGAACGGGCGGGCACGGCCTCGTGAGAAACCGTGCCCGCCCGTGCGACATGATGAACGACCGGCAGTGAGCCGATCACCGTTGATCAGCCCTCGGCGGCCGGTTCGTCGGTGGAGTAGGTCCCGTGGATGTTGCTCAGCCAGGCGGCCGGATCCTCGTCGAAGTCGCTGGAATACGACGTCATCGGCTGATAATCGGGTGCCGCCACGGTGAACTCGCGGTAGTGCATCATTCCCGAACCGGCGGGGATCAGCTTGCCGATGATGATGTTCTCCTTGAGCCCGAGAAGGTTGTCGCTGCGGCCGTCGATGGCAGCCTCGGTGAGCACTCGCGTGGTCTCTTGGAACGACGCCGCCGACAGCCAGCTCTCGGTCGCCAACGACGCCTTGGTGATGCCCATGATTTCGGGCCGGCCCTCGGCAGGCTTGAGGCCCTCTTCGACCATGCGCTTGTTGGTGTCTCGGAACACCTTGGCGTCGGCCCGCTCGCCGGGCAAGAACCCGGTATCGCCCGGCTCCTGTACACCGATGCGGCGGGTCATCTGCCGAACGATCAGCTCGATGTG
>JANOKQ010000826.1:0-2010 GCA_031419375.1 Acidimicrobiaceae bacterium | reverse complement strand
CCTTGATCGACGATTCTGGTGGTCAAAAGTGAACCCCTGAGAGGGCATCTTTCTCCTCGGCACTGATGCCCGGGGGGTCGGTCAGACGGGGTCGAGCTCGTAGAACTGCTTGGCCCACTTGCGCAGCGCCCCGTAGGGCTTGGCGTCCTGCTTGGCAAACGCCGGCGTCTCGACGTACACCTGATAGCGCCAGATACCGAGGTCGTCGCTCAGGGTCGACAAGAAGTTGGCCTCTGCTTTGCGCTGATATTCCAGCGGTGGAATGTCGGCGGTGTCACCAGGGTCGCGCGGCCACCAGATCGAGTAGAACAGGTCCGACGTCTCGTTGTCGACGGGCGTGGTGAAGAAGATCAACCGGTAGTGGTACGAACCCTCGAAGACTGAGAACGACCCGCCGACACCAAGGCTCACCGAGTGGTTCTTCAACGCAATTCGCTCGCCCCCGTCTTTGGTTGGGACCGGGAAGCCGCCGACGGTGCGGTAGGTCGGCCCGTCGACTGTCCACTCGAGCAGGCGCGGTGTGACGGTGGCCCGGTGGACGTGCTCGAAGTGCACGGTGTCGGGAGCGTTCTCCAGCGTCACCTGCGGGTGCACGGGTTCGCCCGCGTACTTCACCGACATCTCCGGGTACGAGCGGTAGTACTCCTCGGGCCCACTGGGAAGGTGCTCGATCACCGTGAACAAGTCGGGCATCTGCCAAGTCGGGGGATTGCCGTCGGGTTGGTGCCACACGAACACGCACCCGTGCTGTTCCAGCACCGGCCACTTGCGGAGGCTGTGCGACAGGTTCGGCCGGTCTTCGTACGGGATGAACTTGTTGACGCCGTCGGGCCCGTATCCCCACCCGTGGTACGGGCACACGATGCAGTCGCCCTTGACCTTGCCGCCGTGGCCGAGGTGGGCGCCGAGGTGTGGGCAGTGGGCGTCGAGCACACTCAACAGGCCCTCGTCGGTGCGGTAGGCAACCTGGTGACCGCCGAAGTAGCGCAGCGGTTTCACCGTGCCCGGCGGGATCTCGCCGCTCCACGCGACCATGAACCACCCGGTCGGCTTCCACGTGAACGGAACTTTCATGTGGCCAGCTTGCGGTGTTCTGACAGAAGTGTCAAGTCGAGAATGGTACGTTGCGCGCATGTCGCCTGCTTCGGACCGTCTCCGCCAACTCGTCACCCCTACGCACACTGCGGTGGTGACGATGGAGCTGCAGAAGGGCATCGTCGGCGACGAGGCCATCCTGCAAGCGCTGCCGGTCGCCGTGAACGAGGCGGGCATTCTCGACATCGCCGGACGGGTGTGTCGGCACGCCCGCGCCGTGGGGGCGCGGGTTGTGCATGCGGTGATGGAGGAACGGCCCGACGGTGCCGGCCAGGCGGTCAATTGCAAGATCTTCGCGATGGGAGCCAAACGGCGCGCCGAGGTGGGCCACTCGCCGACCGACATCGGCCAGCCCGGGGTGGCACTCGTCGACGAGCTCGACGTGCAGCCGAGTGACATCAAGGTGGCGCGCATGCACGGCATGACCCCGTTCACCGGCACCGAGCTCGATGCCGTGATCCGCAACATGAGCGTGCACACGATCGTCTTGATGGGCGTGTCGCTGAACCTGGGAATCATCGGCGCAGCGCTCAGTGCGCTCGATCACGGCTATCAGGTGATCGTGGTTCGCGACGCGGTGGTGGGGCTGCCGAAAGAGTACGCCGAAGCGGTCCTCGCCAACTCACTGTCGATGATCGCCACCATCGTCACAGCCGACGAGCTGATCGAAGCCTGGTCCTGACCCGTTCATCCGAGTCCCTGCCGGTCGTCCGAGTCCAGCGAGGGGGATGCGAGTGCCGAGCGCGCACACGGGTGGGCGCTTAACACTCGGATGCACCGATCCGCGGGGCTATTGCCGGGCGGGCTCACACGCTGTCGACCGGGGCCTCGCTGCGTGCCGCGCTGCGTGTCGACACCGAGAGCCCGGCCGACGCGCTCGGCATCTACCAACGTCTCGGCTTCCAGGTCAACGGC
>JANOKQ010000825.1:0-9705 GCA_031419375.1 Acidimicrobiaceae bacterium | reverse complement strand
GCGGCGCGAACGTCGGGCCGAGCGTCGTCGCGAGATCACGGGTCATCGCTGCCGGTCCGAGCGCGCCAAGCCACACGACCGGCAGCACCAGGAAGTACAACGTCGCCATTCCCGCGCTCACGAACATCGCCCGTGGGAGGTTGCGTTCCGGGTCGCGCATCTCTCCGACATGACAGGCCGCGGCCTCGAATGCCGGGGCCGCGAAACCAATCAGATACAGCCCCGCCATTGCACTGGTCACCCCGCCGAACAGCCCGGTGAACGGCGAGATCAGATGAAAGTTCGACGCCTGGGCCCAATCAACGTTGCCCGTCGCCACTGGGATCACCGCGGAGGCGAACGCCAACGCTGCTGAACCAGCAGCGATCCACACGGCCACCTTGGTGACCCGGCGCATTCCGCACAGGTTGAGAACGGTGAACAGCCCGAGGAGTCCAGCGGCCAGCACCTTGACCGGCACGAACGGCAGGTACCACTGATGTAGCACCGACGCAGACAGCAGCGCGGTCAGACCGCCGGCCAGAACCCGCCCCCACCAGTAGCAGGTGCCGGTCAGGTTGGCGAGCACCGGGCTGTACGGGCGAAACGCTTCAGCGCACGACGCAGCGATCCCTCCGACACGTTTCGGCCACATCAACACCAGTTCTGTCCACCCCGGCAATGCCGCCCAACTCAACAACAGGCCAATCGCCAACAGTGGTATCGCAGCAGTGCCCTGCGACGCGAGGAGTGCCGCCAACAAGAACAGGCTCGAATTGCTCCCACCCATTCCCAGCGCGGCCGCACCAACCCAGCCCATCACCCGTGGATGATCGTCGGCTGGGCTAGTTCCACCGATCGGCGGTGCGGTTGGACTTGCTTGCGTCGACGTCCACAGGCCACCAACATGCTCATTATCTGTCGACACGACACTCCTCCTGGAAGATTTCAGAGGTGGCGTCGAGCTCGTACGGGGCGACAATCTCGATGATAGTACTACTCAAACCAAGCGCCCCCTCAAGGACTCACTTGACGATATCGGCACGATTGCGGCCCACCTGAAGGACTCATTTGTCGGGTCCGAGTTCGGCCGACTGCTCGGCTGGTCAGAAATCGACCCGCTAGGTGAGGGGGTCGGAAATGTGTGCCCTGGGTTCGCTTCCGGCGCTACCGAGCGGACAAGCACGGCGTGACGGGTTCGTCGACGTGTGCCCCTATGGACACCTACGGACGCGGATGCGAACCATCCTCGGAGTACGGCACGGGGTGATCGCCGCCGAGTTCGCTGAAGCGCTCGTTGAGCGCGACGGCGAGCATGTCATGATCAGCCGCGGTCGGTATCAATGCCCGATACAGGATTGCTTCGACCTCGAGTTCGGTGCTCATCCCGCCGACGGCGAAGTACAGCCACCACAGATCCGACACCGACAAGCCGAGCCCGCGCCGTGCCCTCTCCAACAGGTCGATGGCGTCGTCCATCGTGCGGCCTATGCGTGTCCATCGTCGGAGTGACCTGATGTGAGGATCTCGCAAGCACGAGCAAGCACGGTGATTCCCGCTGTGCGCGCTTGACGGAGCAATGATCCGTACGCTTCGTCGGCGTTTACGTCGTCGCGTTCCATGATCACACCTTGGGCTTGGTGGATCTGTTGGCGGGCTGTGAGGGCGGTCGCGAACCGCTCGTTCGATTGTTCGTCGCTGAGGTCGGGGCCTGCGGTGGTGAGGATCTGCGAAGCCTGGTCGGCGAACAGCGCGGCGAGTTCTTGCTCGTGAGTGCCGAATGCTTGCTTGGTGGAGGAGTAGATGTTGAGAGCACCCTGGGGTCGATTCCGCGTCATCAGCGGAGACGACAAGATGCTGTGAATGCCTTGATCGAGCGCGAGCGGAACGAACGTCGGCCATCGGGTCTCGTCGGCGAGTGATTCGATGTAGAACCAGCGGCCCTGTGCTTTCGCGTCGAGGCATGGCCCCTCGCCGGTTTCGTATTGGTGACGGTCCATCGTCGACACGGCCTCGTTGCTCGCGGCGACAGTCATCAGTCGTCCGTGTCGTTCCAGGGTGACGCTGACACCGTCTGCGTTGTCGACCGTTGCGCCGGCGAGCGCGGTGACGAGCCGCAGAGCTGCGTCGATCACGTCGGTGCTCGACCTCACCAACCCGTGCTGCGAAACCATTGGCACGGAAGCCTCCGGCTCACCGACGCTGGCGAGTTGCTCGTCGGCCGCGTGTCGGCGGTCGAGTTTGGAATGGCTCACAACGGAGGTCGTGAACACCATCCGGTCGCTGAGATGGGTGATGTCGAGCATCCGGCGGATGAACGCTGGAGCGTTGTGAATGCTGAGGCTTCCTCCGGCTCCGATTGTCCGACTTGCGGTCTCGGCGAGCACGCCCAGACCTCGGGCATCCATGAACGTCAACCCGGCAAGGTCGACGGCAAGCTGATGGTGGCCGTCGTCGATCAAGGCATGCAGGACGCCGGCCAGGCTCGGCGCTGCAACTACGTCGAGGTCACCGACCACGTGCAGTGTCGGCCGCTGGCTGTCGAATGAGATGCGGAGTCCGAGCTCCCCGATCGAATCATCACTCATCACCATCACCATCCTTCGATCCGGTGGCGGACGAGGTGGCGACTTCGAACCACACGGTCTTACCGGCGTCAGATGGGATGCTACCCCACCGGCTAGCCAGCGTCGCCACGAGCAACAGCCCTCGTCCGCCCAGTCGATCGGTTGCGCCGTCTCCGACGACGGGGAGTCCCGCACCTGCGTCTTCGACTTCGACACGGACCCGGTCCGGCCGAACCTCGAGAGCCAAGCCAACCACGGCCGCCGGCGCGTGGGGGCCGCCGTGCAGGACGGCGTTGGAGACAAGTTCACTGACGAGCAGAACAACGTCGTCGCGCTCGTCGGCGGCGCACTCGGCAACACACTCGGCGGCAAAGCGGCGCGCTTGCCTGACGCTGTGCGGTTTCGGGTCGAGCGCAACGCGGTGAATCTGTGCCTCCTTGACGGGACGATTACCTTGGCCGCTCGGGCCCATACCCGTTATCTGGCCGATGTGAACATGGCGACAGCACAAACTTGCCTCACATGGGAGATTTTGATTGCTCCTGTGTTGGTATCGAACTCCAGTTCGACTAGGGTGGTGGTTGATCTTCCCCGATCACTATTGGCGGCCTGGCCGCCCTGACATCCGTTCGAACCCTTGCAAGCAGCCCGTCGCCGGGGTGCTGGTTCGATGATCGTGTGGGAGGAATCAGCATGACGTTCACGACCGAAGCGCCCCCCGGCTATCCCGGTACTGGTGACGACTATGGCGTGAGGGTGCCACACGGTTCGCCCGATGATGTGTCGCCCGGTGTGGGGGATCTGGACGGGTTTCGGGGGATGCGTGGTGCCAGTCGCGACCGGGCGTTCCTGGCGGTGGAGTGTGAGATCCGCCGTCTGCGGGCGGTGCAAGCCCGGATGGTCACCGAGGTGAACCAGTCCGGGTCGTTTCTCGATGACGGCCACCGCAGCCCAACCAACTGGGTTCAAGCCGTGACCAACTCCTCGCGCCCGTCAGCGATCACCATCACCGACACCGCCAAATTGATCGTACGGCTCCCCACTCTCGCCGCAGCGTTCCACACAGGCCAGATCGGAACCGATCAGATCAAACTGCTGACCAAGCTGAACACCAACCCCCGCTGCCGCGACCGGCTCCCCGAGTCCGAACAACTGCTGCTGGACTGCGCCCGCACCCTCACCTACCACGACTTCCGCCGGGCCTGCCAACGCTGGCAAAACCATGCCGATCCCGACGGCGCCCACCGCGACCACGAAACCTCACACCGCAACCGCCGCGTCAGCACCGCGACCGTGGGTGCAGGACACATCCTTCACGCCGAAGGCGACGCCCTATCAGGCGACATCATCGGCGACATCTTGAACCAGCACACCGAATCCGAGTTCCACCGTGATATCGCCGAGCGGGCCGCCCGCTACGGCGACCAAGCCAACCAGCACCCCCTCGCCCGCACCAGCCAACAACGCCGCTACGACGCACTCATGACGATCTTCCTCAAAGCAGCCGCAGGCACCGATCAAACCCGGCGCACCCCGCTCGTCAACATCATCTGCACCCCCGACGTCCTCCTCGACGCAATCCGCGACCTCCTCACCCAAACCGGCACCCCCAGCGCACCGACCGGCAGCGCACCGACTGATGGGCTCGGCTCAACCGGCGGGCTGATCCACTCACACCGATTCCGACTGTGCGAAACCACCACCGGCGCACCCGTCGACCCCCGAGACCTCGCCATCGCCGCACTCACCGGACACATCCGCCGCGTCATCACCGACACCGCCGGACGCGTCACCAACCTCGGCCGCCGCCAACGACTCTTCACCGGCGCAACCCGCGAAGCCGTCCTCCTCACCGGCAACCGGTGCACCCACCCCGGCTGCGACCGAACCCTCGGCATCCACATCGACCACCTCCAACCCTGGGCCCGAAACAACGGGCCAACCGACACCATCAACGGCGGCCCCAACTGCCCCCAACACAACAACCACAAACACACCAACAACACCACCGTCACCCGCAACGAAACCGGCTGGCACCACCACCGCCCCAACGGCACCGAAATCGCCCCCCGCCACCACAACTGAACCACACCGCCTCGCCGGAACGTGATGCAACGCAACCTGAATGCATAGTCTGATCAGCGTGCGCGCGGACGAGGTCGAGACTGGCACCGGTACCCTGCACCTCGATTTGACCCGCCGACTCGTTGCCGAGGCGCTCGGCACCGGCCTCCTGATCGTCGCCGTGGTCGGCTCCGGAATCATGGCCAGTCGGCTATCACCGAATGATGTCGGCCTGCAGTTGCTGGAAAACGCGGCCGCAACCGCAGGGGCGCTGATCGGGTTGATCCTGATGTTCGGGGCTGTCTCGGGCGCGCATTTCAACCCGGTCGTCACGCTCGTCGACCGCTTGTTCGGCACTCTGTCGACACGCGACAGCGTCTGTTACGTCGCCGCCCAGTCGATCGGCGGTTGCATCGGTGCGGTTATTGCCAACCTGATGTTCGACCTACCCGCCGTGGAATGGTCGGCCAATGCCCGCTCGTCGGGTGCGTTGTGGCTCTCGGAGGTCGTCGCCACGGTTGGGCTGCTGCTCGTGATCCATGGTTGCGTGCGCACCGGCCGGGCAGCGGCCGTTCCGTACGCAGTCGGGGCCTGGATTGGTAGCGCCTACTGGTTTACGTCGTCGACCAGCTTCGCCAACCCAGCGGTCACCATCGCCCGAATGCTGTCGGACAGCTTCACCGGCATCAAACCTTCATCGGCACCGATGTTCATCGTCATGCAGCTGCTCGGGGGATGCCTCGCGTTCGTGCTAATCCGCTTCCTCTACCCGCAGCGAACCTGAGATGCCACCGCTCACCGAGGTGCGCGGTCTGGTCGATCGAAATGAACCTCCAGCTCACTGATAATCTCGCCGACCATGGGTGACGTCGCCAGTTCGTCGAGGCCGACACTCTCGACGCGGACGGTTTTGTTCTGTGACATCGGCGCGTCGACGCAGCTTCGTCAACGGGTTGGCGATGTCACCGCCGACTCGTGGTTCGCCGAGTTGGCCCAGCGGTGGTCGGCGGCGATCGACCATGCCGGGGGATCGGTGCTCAAGTGGCTCGGTGATGGCGCGATGGCGGTGTTTCCCGCCGCCGGAAGTGCGATTGATGCCGGTGTCGAGATCCAAAGAATTGCCGACATCTACCATCGCGGCGAAGAAACGATCTTGCTCGGAGAACATCCGCGAACGCGGGTTGGCATCTCCACTGGCGATGTCGCCGAGACTGACGGTGATTGCAACGGCATGCCGGTGATCGAAGCGGCGCGCCTGTGCGATGCTGCGGCCCCGGACGAGATCTTGATTGCCGACGCGGTGCGGATGATGGCCGGCACGCGCTGCGCCCATCGGATGTCGGCGCCGTCGTCGAAGATCCTCAAGGGCATCGCCGATCCCGTGGTGGCGGTCCGGGTCCTGTGGGATCGCGTTGGCACGACGCGGTCCATGCCGTTCCCCCGTCCGCTTGCGGCAGCTCGGCGGAGTACGCTGGCGGGCCGCAGTGCGATGGTCACCGATCTGGTGCAGAGATTCAACGATCGACGTTGGCAGGCGGTACTGATCGGCGGTGAACCAGGGATCGGAAAGACCCGACTGGTGGCTGAACTCACCTACCGGTTGCATACCGGTGGAGTGTCGGTACTGCTGGGTCGCTGCGACGCCGAGCTCGGCGTCATGTACCGTCCATGGGCCGATGCGCTCACCCCGCTGATCGAGGCGCTGCCTCAAACGACTCTTGATGTGCTTGCACCAATGCACGCCGCGGGGCTCGTGCTGTTGATCCCGGCCCTCGCGCAGCGGCTGCCCACCGCATTGTCGGCAGCGATGGTCGACGCCGAGGGTCGCCATGATCTGGTAGTCGAGGCGATCGTTGCCATCGTTGGTGACGTTGGCAACGTCGGGCCGATCACCATCGTGTTTGACGACCTGCACTGGGCCGACACACGATCGTTGCAAGCGATCAGGCAGGTGCTAGAGCAGGGCAACCCCGACGTCTCGATCGTCGGTACGTACCGCGATACCGAGGTCGGCCCCCATCATCGCCTCACCGCGTTGCTTGCCGATATGCGTCGAATGGACGGCGTGCATCGGCTGGTCCTCACCGGGCTCGATCGTGCCGCAGTGGGCCAGATCGTCGAACTGGCCGTCGGGCACGCGCTTGACGACGCTGGCCGCGAACTAGCCGACGCGGTGCAGGGGCGAACGGCGGGAAATCCGCTGTTCGTCGCCGAACTGATCCGCCACCTTGCCGACAGCGGCGTCGGCACGGTTGGCGGGGCGCGTGGGTCGCGTGCGATGTTGACGGTGGCACACGCCGACATGGCCCTTCCAGACGGTCTGCGCGACGTGATCGGCCGGAGGTTGTACGCCCTCGGCGAGCGCACCTGCGCCACCTTGCGTATCGCCGCCACGGCAGGCCACATCTTCGACCTTGACGTGATCGATGCGGCGGCGGTCGCGGATCACGGTGCATTCGAGTCCACATCCGGTGAGCACGACGATGTGCTCGACCACGTCGAGGCGGCCGCGGCCGCCGGGATCGTGGTCGACACGGGCCAGGGATTCGAGTTCCGTCACGCCGTCATTCGCGACGTGCTGCTGGCGGAGATGTCCGGCGCGAGGCGGCAGCGCCTCCACCGCCAACTCGCCGCCGTACTCGAACAGAGATGGGCGACGCGCCTCGACAGCCACCTCGAGGAGCTGACCTTTCACCATGTCCAGGGGCGAACATCGGCTGCGCCGACCTGGACCCTGCGCGCCGCCCGCGCCTGTACGGCCGCCTTGGACGGCAACGCCGTAGTCCACGCTGATCGCGGTCTCGCGCTCCTCGACGAACTGGCCATCGACGACCCCGCTCTTCGGTGCGACCTGTTGATCGCTCGCGTATGCGGTCTGCGCTTCAACCAGCCCGACACGCTCGCGGAAGCTGAGGAAGCATTCGCCGCCGCGCTCGCGCTTGGTGACGAGACGAGGATGGGCGAGGCGCTACTCACCATCAACACCGGATCGTTGGTGCACAGCCAGCCGGAGAACTCCGCGTTCTTGGCGCGGGGAATTGCGCTGCTCACCGATACGACACTGGTCACTCGATGGAAGGCCGAGGCCGGCCTCGTTGTGCGCGAGTACCTCGACAACGGCGATGACGCCTCGGCCCACGTCGGGCGCGTCGCTGCGATCGTCGATCACCTCGACCCGCGAGACACCCAGTCGTGTCAGATCGCGATGCGCCTGGCGCGCAGCCTGACCAGTACGAGTTGGCCCCGCAGCGCACTCGAGATCGTGGAGCGGTTCTCCGAGAATTGTGCCGGGGTGGACACAGAGGGTCTCCCCGTCGACCTTGCAATGTCGGTCATGTGGATTCACCTCGGTGATCGCGACGCCTCGGCACGCCATTTCGATGTGGTGCGCTCCGACCCTCGCAGAGCCGACTGGTACCTGGATTCGATGGTGTCCCAATGCGAGTCGATGGGCCACATGCTTGATGGCAACTGGGGTCTTGCCGCCGCGGCAACCGCCCGAACGGCGGAACGTGGCGGCCACGATCTCAATTTCGCCCTGGTCGAACAAGCCCAACAGAGTTGGCTTCTGATCGAGACGGGCCAGTTGGATGCCGCCCTGCGGGAGCTGATGAACTTGTCGGCAACGCTTCCTGATCTCATGGTGCTGCGCGCCGCGCAGGCGTTTGTCCTGGCCGAGATCGGTGACGACAGCGCAGCTAGAGCCTTGCTGGACGAGCTGGCCCCGAACCGCTTCGAAGCCGCGGGGCGCGGTTGGATGACCTTGCTGTCGCTGACCAACGTTGCCACTGCGATCATTGCTGTCGATGCACACCACCATGCGCCGGTGCTACGCGAGCTGCTCCACCCGTACGCCGGACAGATCGCGGTGATGGTCACCGGCACTCATGCTGTGTGTGCCGTCGATCGGCTGCTCGCCGGCCTCGCTGCAGTCGACGGCGATCACGAAGTTGCGGATCACCTTTTTGCGCAAGCACTGCGGCAGGAACAGGCGTTGCGTTCGCCGCCGCTGGTTGCCCGCACGCGCCACTGGTGGGCACGCGCGCTGATCAGGCAAGGTCATGGTGCCCGGGCCGCACCGTTGTTGGAGGAAGCTCTCGTCACTGCGCGCCAACTCGCAATGACCGGCCTCGTCCGCCAGATCGAACAGCTCCGAGCCAGCCTCTGACCCGTAGTGTCAGCCAGGGGAGGTGCGTATGGATCCGGTGATGCCGCAGATTGAAACCGTTGTGATGTTGATGCTCGAGAATCGCTCGCTCGACTCGGTGCTGGGGTGGTTGCACCAGGGCGTGACCCTGCCAGACGAGCAGGTGTTTCCACCCGGATCGAGCAACCGGTTCAACGGGATCACCCCGGAGATGTACAACGAGTACGAGGGCGTGAAGTACGCGCCCCCATGTGGGACGCAGGATCAGGCCGATCCGTGGCGGACCCCGCGGTGGAACCCGCACGAGATCTGGGAACATGTCACCACCCAGTTCTACGCCGACGGTGACGGCACGCTCACCGGTACACCGTGGGCCGACCCGCCGCCGATGACGGGGTTCGTGCGTGACTACTCCGACCGCAACGACGGAGTGCCGGCAGCGTTGAACGAGGTGATGGGCGGCTTCACCGCCGAGCAGCTCCCCGTCCTGTATGGCCTTGCGCAGAACTTCGCGGTGTCGGATCGCTGGTTCTCATCCGTGCCGACCGAGACCAACCCGAACCGGGCCTTTTCGGTGTGCGGCACATCGTGCGGCGCGGTCGACAACGCTGATGCAAGGTTCTACGACGCGCCAACACTGTTCAACGCGCTGACCAACATCAAGACGTGGGCGGTCTATTGGCAGTACCACGGGATCGCCGACATGGACCCGATCCTGCCGTACCGCAACTGCTTCACCGAGGATCTGTTCCCACAGCTGCACGCAGCCGTTGAGCACGGGGGTGGATCGGTGTCGTACTACGGCGACTTTCTCACGGCCGTGCGCAACGGCAAACCGATCCCGCAGTTCTGTTACATCGAACCGTTCTCGAGCGGCGGTATCGGATTCCCCGACGGCAAGGGATTTCTCGGACTTCAGGGCAACGACTATCACGCTCCAGCCTGGAT
>JANOKQ010000824.1:0-4716 GCA_031419375.1 Acidimicrobiaceae bacterium | reverse complement strand
AACCCGCTGTTCAGCGCCCGCGCCGTAGCCGCCATGGAACCCGACGTGCGCATCCTGGCGCGGGCCATGGCCGCCGAACTGGCCGAATCGAACGGTGGCGACTTCATCGACCGGTTCGCTCACCGGCTGCCGGCGAGCGTGCTCATGGCGTTGCTCGGCCTACCGGTGGAACAGGCCGACACGTTCCTCGGGTGGGCCAAGGCGCTGCTGCACACCTCCAACGCACAGGACCCGACCGGCGCAATTCGCAAGGACGCATCGCGCACGATCTATCGCTACCTCGGCGATCAGATCGCCAGCCGTCACAGCCAACCGACCGACGACGTCATCAGCCGGTTGCTCGTCGGCGAGGTGGACGGCCGTCCGGTCACCGACGCCGAAGTGCGCGAGATGTGCTTCCTGTTGTACGTCGCCGGGATGGACACCACAGCGGGGACGCTCGGCTACACATTCCGGCATCTGGCCACCCATTCCGAGCATCGCCGACTGCTCATCGACGACCCGGGCCGAATCGATACATTCGTCGATGAGTGCCTTCGCTACTACTCGACAGTGGCGACGTCGCGGGTGGTGCGCGACGACGTCGAGTTCGCCGAATGCCCGATGCGCGGCGGCGACCGGATCGTGCTGTCGACCACCGGCGCAAACCGCGATCCGCGCCAGTTCGCCGACGCCGATCAGTTCGTGCCCGACCGCCAACCCAACCGGCACATCGCCTTCGGTGCCGGGATCCATCGCTGCGTCGGCGCGCCGCTGGCGCGGATGGAGTTGCGCGTCGCCGTCGACGAGTGGCTGCGCGTCATCCCCAACTTTGCGATCGCCGACGATGTGGTCATCACCCAACACGTCGGCGGAGCAGCCGGCCTTGACCAACTCGCCCTCGTCTGGTGACCGGCATGGTGAACGTGGCATGGTCACGGGCATGGCGAACGCGGCATCGCGGGTCTTGATATGACACACAGCATTCATCACGACACCTTCTGGGACCAGGTTCCCGCCGAGTATCTGCGCACCCTGGTCGAGCAGGGTCGTAGTAACGGGCTGCCGACATCGATCTTTTCTCTTGGCGATCCGCACCGCCTGGAGACACCCGGCGTGGTGGTGATCAAAGCGGGCGGCGAGCACACGTTCCCGCGGCATTGCCACGACTGCGAGCGCTTCGAGGTGGTGCTCGCCGGTTCGTTCACCGATGCCACCGGCCACGAGTACCGGGCCGGCGACATCATGATCGCCCACCACATGGAGATGTACGGCCCGCACCTCGCGACGAGCGAGGGATACATCGTGCTGGAGTTGTTCGGCTCGATGCTCGGCACCTACGAACTGTTTTGGGATACCCGCCGCGGCCCACGCAAGACCAACAAGATCGACGAGGACGCCGCCGCGCAGTCCGCCGACGGGGCAGTTTCCGACCTGCCCGTGTCGGGCACGGCACCGCCGCAGTCAGGTAAGGTCGAGCGGGGAGTCAGCCTGTTGTCGATCCACGACGACAGCTTCTGGAATCACGTGCCGGCCACCTACCTGCAGCCGCTGGTCGATGGTTGCGGGGTCATTGAGGGCATGGCCTACCGGATGTTCGTGCTCGGCGATCCAGACGATCCCGAAGCACCGACCGCAGTGGTTTTCCGGGCGCCACCGGGGTACGTGTTGCCCCGTCATTCCCACGATTGCCACCGCTTCGAGGTGGTCGTGCAGGGATCACTGACCGATGAGCACGGTGCGGTTGGCGCCGCAGGGTCGGTGATGACCGCCGAGCCGAACCAGATGTACGGGCCGAGCGTTGCCGGTGCCGAGGGCTACATCAGCGTCGAGATCTTCAGCCGCCTCGCCGGCGCCTACGAGATCACCTGGGACACTGCTCGCGGTCCGTGGCTGCAGCGCATCGTCGAACGGCCCGACAGCCCGGTCGACCGATGACCGGGCTCGCTGGACGGGCCGGGCTCGTCACCGGTGCAGGCTCAGGAATCGGCCGCGCCACCGCGGTGCGCCTCGCCGCCGATGGCGCCAGCGTGGTCGTCGCCGACGTCGACTCCGCAGCCGCCCACGAGACGGCGCAACGAGTCGTGGAAGCGGGCGGCACCGCGGTGGCGTGTGCATGCGACATCTCCGACGAGGCACAGGTGAACGAGATGGTGGCGCTGACCATGGACCGGTTCGGACGGCTCGACTTCGCTCACAACAACGCCGGCATCATGGGTTCGCAACGCCGGCTGGCCGACTACTCGGTCGCCGACTTCGACCGCATCATGCTCGTGAACACCCGGGGGACGTTCCTGTGCATGCAGGCCGAGTTGCGGGTGATGCTGGAGCAGGGCCACGGGGTGATCGTCAACACCGCATCCGAGGCCGCGCTGAAGGGTTCGGCCGCTGATGCCGCCTACACCGCGAGCAAGCACGCGGTGGCCGGAATGACCAAGACCGCAGCACTCGAGTACGCCAAGCGCAACATCCGCATCAACGCCGTGTGCCCCGGGGTGATCCTCACCGCGATGATGGAGGAGGTCGGCACGACGAATCCGGCCGGCTACGAAGCGGCCAAGCAGCTGATGCCGATCGGGCGCTACGGCCTCGCCGAAGAAGTTGCCGAGGCCGTGCTGTGGCTGTGCTCGGATGCATCGTCATTGATGACCGGCCACCTCCTCGCCGTCGACGGCGGCTGGTCGGCACGTTGACCCATCCGCTCGTACATCCCCGCCGCGGTGGATTTGGCGGTGCGGTCATCGGCGGCGCTCACGACGGCGACCCGCATCAGTTGATCTCCGCTGCGCCGGCGTTCGGGCTGACCCGCGAGTCGACCTACCTGTACGGCACCTTGCGCGACGCCGACGAGAACCTGTACTCGGTGATGCGCCGGCGAAGTCACCCGGGGGCATGGCCGACCCGGCTGTGGACCCGGTCGTCACTCGGAGCCAACGGACTCGACCGGCACGACCTTGCGCTTCGCTCCGCGTCCACATCGAAAATGGCAGCAATCGCCGATGGCGACTCGACGCGCTTTGTAGCCGCGGCCGTCGACGGCGACCAGCCGATGGAGTGCACGCTTGGACCTGAGCGGGTCGACTGGAGCGAAGGTGCGATCTTGCACGTCGCGGGCAACGACGTCAGCCACGGACTGCAGTGGTATCTACCCGACCCCGACGGCTCGATGCTGTACGTGTCACGGTTGTTCATCGTCGACGGCCACTTCGACAACGTTGCGGTCCGCGGCATCGTCGGCATCGACGACGTGTTCCTCGAGCCTGGCCGACGCAACTACATCGACGACCCGATCACCGCGCATCATCGCTCGCAGGCCTGGTGCACATGGGCGACTCTCTATGACGACGGCAGCTCCGAATCGGGGCACGTCGCGTTCGGGCCCGATCGCTTCGGCTTCGGTATCCGCTCGGCATCCAACGGAGCCGTCGACATCGCGTCGAACGTGAGCGGCACGGTGACGATGCACGACGGACTGCCCGAGCACGCCTCGTTCCGCATCGACGGCCAAGATTGGGAGTTCGTGGTCGACCAGCACGGCCGCTGCGCGCCGACGGGCGGGCCGGTACTGCAGGCCGAGGGGTGGTTGCGCCGCGGCGGTGAAACACGCCGGCCGACAGTGTGGAGCGCCTCGCTCGAAGTGCCTGCCTGAACCGTGCCTGCCGGAGCAGTGGCTGTCTGACCGGTGCCGGGTTCAGTCCTCGAGGAGGGCATCGAGGGATTGGATCACGTCGATCATCTCGTCGACCATGTCGAGCACCACCTGTGCCGACGGGCGGACGCGGTCGATCGAGCCGATCACCTGACCGACGAAGTAGGTGGCCAGTTCCTGAGCCCCGGACCCGGCATGGTGTGATGCCCGGTTGATTCGGCTGAGCGCTTCACCGACGAGCAATGGCTGCAATGGCATCGGGAGTGGCCCCGGCCCGTCGGCGCGATCCCACTCGTCGGTCCACTTGCTGCGCAGCATCCGCGCCGGCTTGCCGGTGATCGACCTCGACCGCACCGTGTCGCTGGAGGTCGCGTCGAGAAACTTCTGCTTGACGGCCGGATTGGTCTCGGCCTCCGCTGTGGTCAGCCACACCGAACCCGTCCACACACCGGCCGCGCCAAGCGCGAGCGCGGCAGCGAAATGCCGTCCGTTGGCAATCCCGCCGGCGGCCAGCACAGGCAGCGGTGCAACCGCATCGACCACCTCGGGGACGAGCACCATCGTCGACACCTGCCCCGTGTGCCCGCCCGCCTCGGTGCCCTGGGCGACGACGATGTCAGCGCCTGCCGCGGCGTGGCGGCGGGCGTGTTCGGTGGTGCCGGCGAGCGCGGCGACCAACACACCGCGCGATCGGGCTTGCTCGATCAGCTCGGGAGGCGGCGGGCCGAGCGCCGACGCGATCAACCGGATCGGGTGGTTGAAGGTGACTTCGAGCAGCGGCTGGTAGCCCTTCGGCGACACGTTCATGCCCATCCCCTGCCCCCGTTCGCCTTCCGGAAGTTCGGGCACCAGGTAGCGGGCGAGGATTTCGTCGACGAAGGCCTGCTGTGCCGCGGGGAGCAGCTGGCGCAACGACCCCCGGTCGAGGCCGCCCTCGTCGGCACCGATGTACTTTTGCGGCAACAGCAGATCCACGCCGTACGGCTTGCCGCGCACTTCGGCATCGATCCAGGCGAGGTCGATCTCGAGCTGCGCGGGCGAGTGGGCAACCGCGCCTAGCACCCCGAAGCCTCCGGCTTTGGTGACCG
>JANOKQ010000823.1:0-1740 GCA_031419375.1 Acidimicrobiaceae bacterium | reverse complement strand
GCTAAGGGCCTCGGCGGGCTGGGTCGGGTTTTTGACCAGGACACAGCGAACATGGCGGCACAAACTCGCGGGTTCCGATCCAGTCGCAAGTCCGGTCAGTCGTTGGGGAACTACCAGGAGGTGCGCGGTCGCCACCTCCAGCGCCGCGCACGGAACAACAGATGCTCGCCCATCTCACCCGCAACCTTCGCGCTGGGATGCCTCCGCTCGAGTTGCCAGATGGCATGCGGGCCCGTGACTTCTACGCGAAGTACGTCCAGGCCGAGATGGGCAAGACCTTCGGCCACGACTTCTCGCACCTCAGCGAGTCGATCACGCTCGACTCGATCGAGTAGTTCTGCTTTCCGAACGCGTTCTTTTTCCCTGGGCTGTCGCTGCCGATGGTCTATCGATTCCGGCCCGATCCGCACGATCACGACTTCTGCTCTTTCGAACTACTGATGTTGCGCCCGCGGCCAGCGCAGGGCGACGCGCCACCGCCGCCGGACGTGATCGAGCTCGACGTCGACGACCGCTACACGATCGCTAAGGGCCTCGGCGGGCTGGGTCGGGTGTATGACCAGGACACAGCGAACATGGCGGCACAAACTCGCGGGTTCCGCTCCAGTCGCAAGTCCGGTCAGACGTTGGGGAACTACCAGGAGGTGCGCGGTCGCCACCTCCAGCGCCGCGTGCGCGAGTACCTCGTCGCCGCCGGCTACGACCCGGCGAGCTGAAGCTGCCGGTCGCGTCAGGCGAAGATCGGATCGGGCGAACCACCTCGACCGCTCGCCACCCACGTCCCCGACATCGAAGCCGCCATTGGTTCCACCGTCGACCAGTCGTTGCGCAGGGTGCGCTGCTCGATCCGCCACTGTCCGCCACGCTGCTCGAACCGGTCGATGTAGCGACCGTTGAACGTGTGTAGTCGGCGAGCGTCGTCGGCGATCTCGACGTGATACGCAAGGACGTACGTCTCGACCAACGCCCGGTCGCCGTCGCGCTCGATGCTGATGTTGGAGATCCGGTGCTGAGTGGCCGCGAACTTGCGCCCGAGCGAGGCAACCGCATGTTCGACGAACTGCTCGATCGTCAGCGGCTGCGCTCCGTAGTCGATGAGGGCTGCGCCGGGATGAAACGCCGAAGCGATCGACGGTGCGTGCAAACGGTCGATGCCACGGCAGTAGCTGCGCAGCGCGTCCTCGATGGCGGTTCGAATCTCGAGCTCGGACATGACGCGGCAGGCTAGCGGGACCTTCCTGGCAGTCGCGTGAGCGGGTGTCGTTCTTGCTGGTCAGTATGGGTGTTTGGTGTGTTGGGGTGTAGTGTTGCCGGTGGGCTTTGGCGAGTGTCTGGTCGAAGCCGCGGGTCTGCTTGGTATGCAGGTTCTGGGAGTGGGTGATCACGAGGCGTCGTTGGTGACCGAGGACGATCTTTGTGGTCTCGAAGGCTGTCAGTGCTGGGAAGCGCTGTTTGTCGACCGTGTTGTAGCGGCGTTTTGAGACAGCGAGTAGATCAGGGTGATCAGACGGTGGCAGCGACCCAACGAAGTGAAGTGGGGAGAGTCTTCGATGAGTTCCTGGTTCGCTTCGGAGTTCTGGCCGGCGTGGGAGACGAGGGGGATGCCGCCGTCAGTGGACACGACGAGTCCGAGGCCGACCAGTCGCAGATCGGTGGGTTTCTGTTTGGCATGTCCGCGTTGGGCGATCGGGGCCCGGTCGTTGGCGGAGTCGATGTAGGTGGCGAAGTTCGTCATGTCGA
>JANOKQ010000822.1:0-2221 GCA_031419375.1 Acidimicrobiaceae bacterium | reverse complement strand
GGCACTCACGATTCGGCACTCACGATTCGGCACTCACGATTCGGCGAACAGGGCGTCGATGAACGCGACCGGCTCGAAGGGGATCAGGTCGCCGATGGTCTCGCCGAGGCCGACAAGCTTGACCGGGATGCCGAGCTCGGTTTCGATCGCGAAGACGATGCCGCCTTTCGCGCTGCCATCCAGCTTGGTGAGCACAACACCGGTCAGACCGGCCTCGTCATGCTGCATTGCCGCGCCGAACTCGCGGGCCTGGGCCAGGCCGTTCTGACCGGTGGTCGCGTCGATCACCAGGAGCGACTCGGTGACTCGGCCGGCGCCTTTGCTGGCGACCCGTCGAACCTTGCGCAGCTCATCCATCAGGTTGGTCTTGGTGTGCAGCCGACCGGCGGTGTCGGCGAGCACCAGGTCGATGTTGCGTGCGGATGCCCGCTCGACCCCGTCGAAGATGACCGAGCTGGGGTCGCCGCCCTCGCTGCCACGCACGAACTCGGCACCGCTGCGCTCGGCCCAGGTCTGCAGTTGTTCGGCTGCGGCAGCACGGAACGTGTCACCGGCGGCCATCAACACGGTGCGACCCTCGGCAATCTGGAGTGCACCAACCTTGCCGATCGTGGTGGTCTTGCCCACGCCGTTGACCCCGACGAACAGCCACACGTTCGGCGAACCGGCCTCGCCCGGTACGAGGTGCAGCGCGCGGTCTGCGCCCGCGAGGCGTGCCGTCATCTCCCCACGTAGAGCGTCGAGCAGGCCGTCGGCATCGGTGATTTCTTTGGTCTTGACCCGTTGGCGTAACCCGCTGAGCAGTTCGGTGGTGACCTTCACCCCGACATCGGCACGCAACAGCGCCTCTTCGAGATCGTCCCAGGTGGCATCGGTGATGCCACCTCTGGTGCGGATGCCGAGAAACGCCCCGGTGAGCGCGCTGCGCGCCTTGCCCATCCGCGACAACAACGTCGGCCGTTCCACGACCTCGGCAGCCGGAGCAACCTCCGTCGCGAAGTCGGCCACCGGGTCGGGCTCGCGTTCGGTGATGGGCGCCACCGGGTCGAGGGCGGGAGTGCTCGACGGACGCATCGGCCGCGGCGCGCGGACGATCTCGGACGTGCGATCGATCTCACCGGTCTGGTCGCCGGGGCGCAGTTCACCGGTAGACCGCAGCTGACCGGCTGACCGGCGCCGGTTGAGGACGAGCACCCCGACGCCGAACACAACGACGACAGCGATGAGAACAAGAAAGATCCACTCCATGGTGACCCAACGCTATCGGCGAGACCCCTGGCGGGCCGGTCGCCGTCTGAGTAGCGCCGACCGCGCCCGTCACGGGTCAGCGTGGGCGGCCCGACGAATCACCGCCGTCACTGAGCCGCTGGGCGAGCCACGCCAACGGGATCGACACCACCATCACGAACGTGGCGACCACGTTGACCAGGGGCACGTCGTTGGACCGGCCGATGCGGTTGTAGATCCACTGCGGCAGAGTCTCGAACCCTGCTCCGGCGGTGAAGGTGGTCACGACGATCTCGTCGAAGCTGAGCGCGAACGCCAGAATCCCGCCGGCCAGCAGCGCTGAACGAACGAGCGGGAACGTGATCAACCGGAACGTCTGCGAGCCGTGCGCGCCGAGGTCGGCGGAGGCTTCGAGCAGGTTCGGCGACGACCGCTTCAGCCGGGCGAGCACGTTGTTGTACGCGATCACGATGCAAAACGTGGCGTGCGCAATCACCAGCGAATGGAACCCGAAGCCGATCCGGAACTCGAACAGGCCGAGGTCGATCGTGCGCGAGAAACTGTTCTGCAACGCAACCGCGGTGACGATGCCGGGCAGGGCAATCGGCAGCACGATCAGGAACGAAATCGAGCTCTTCCCGAAGAACGAATAGCGCTGCATCGCGAACGCGGCGAAGGTCCCCACGAACAATGCGATCGCGGTAGCCACCGAGGCCACCTTCACCGAGTTCCACAGTGCGGTCCGCGGCCCGGCGGTTTCCCACGCCGTGCGCCACCACTGAAGCGTCCAGCCACGTGGTGGCCAGCCGAGGGTCTCGACGGGGTTGAACGACAGCCTGGCCACCACCGCCAGCGGGACGTACAAGAACGCGAGTACGACCACGAGCCACAACGCGAACATCGCCCTGGTGGGCCGTGACAGCTTCATGTCACGCGTTGCTTCATGTCACGCATTGCTTCATGTCACGCATTGTCAAATGCACCGGCGCGGCGC
>JANOKQ010000821.1:0-3476 GCA_031419375.1 Acidimicrobiaceae bacterium | reverse complement strand
GCAACATCGGCGAGCTCGGCGGTATGCCGGGGCGCGTCGGCCAACTGTTCGCACTCTTGGGCATCGCCGCGCTGCTCAACGCCGTCATGCTCGTCGGAGCCCAGGGTCGCCGGACGGTTGCGATCTACCGCGCGCTCGGCTTCACCAGCGCCCAGGTGATCGGTGCCCATCTCTGGCTCGCAGCGATCGCGAGCGTTCTCGGCGGGGCGACTGGTGGTGTTGCGGGCTTCCTGGCGGGCCGCACGATCGCTCGCGAGTTGATCGGGAACGTCGGCGCAATCGCCGAGACGGTCGTTCCGGCCGAGGTGTGGATGGTCGGTGCCGGCGTGTTGGCGGTCGGCGCGGCCGCTGGAGCCGTCACGGGTGTGTTCGCTCTCCGCAACCGCGCCGGTGCCGTGCTGCGCACCGAGTAAACCTCGTTCTGGTCACGTGAATCCGGCTCAGGGGCGGGATTGCGTGACCAGAACGAGTCTGGCGGTCAGACGGTGTGGCTGGCACCACCACGCGACACAGGCTTGCCTCCTCGCTTTGCGGGGCCGCGTGGTGTTGAATCGGTGACATGGGAGTGATCACGGTGTTCATCGCCGACGACAGCGTCTTCATCCGCGAGGGGGTGAAGGCGATGCTGTCGCGACAGGCGGATCTCGAGATCGTCGGCGAGGCAGAAGACCACGACGGTCTCGTCGACGGTGCAGAATCGGCCGCCCCCAACGTGGTCGTCAGTGACATCCGCATGCCGCCGAACTTCCACCGCGAGGGCATCGAGGCGTGCAAGCTGATCCGCAAGCGCCATCCGGGTACCGGCATCGTCATCCTCAGCCAGTACGACGACCCCGATTACGCGATCGCGTTGCTGTCGGAGGGGGCCGCCGGCTACGCCTACCTGCTGAAGGACCGCATCGCCGAAGGCGACCAGCTCGCGCGCGCAATTCGCGAGGTTGCATCGGGCGGATCGATGCTGGATCCCGCTGTCGTCGCTGCGTTGATGAACCCGGTGCGCAGAACCGGCGGGCTCGATGCCGAAGACGACGCCCTGTTGGAAATGGTGGCAGCGGGCAAGCCGATCAAGGCGATCGCCGTCGCGATGCAGTCGACGCCGACTGCGGTCGAGACGCGGGTCGAGGCGGTGTTCCTCCGGCTTGCCGAGGGCGTGTCGGCCGGGACCGCTGGTGCGCTGGAACGGCTGAAGCGAATGCACGCGGCGATCGTGTCACGCGAAGAGCTGGGTGAATCGTTGTCGCGGTTGTTGCCGACCGGTGTCGCCGAACGAATCCGCGCCCGCGGTGCCCGCGCCGGTGACTCCGAAGTGCTCAACGTCACCGTCTTGATGAGCGACATCCGCGGCTATACGACAATCAGCGAGCACACCGATCCATCGCTGCTCGCCCAGCAACTCAACCGCCACCGGGCGGAGATGAACACGGCGATCCTCACCGCGGGCGGCACCGTCATGCAGTACATCGGCGATGCCGTGATGGCCGTGTTCGGGGCACCCGAGCCGTCGACCGATCACGCCGACCGGGCCCTCGTGGCTGCACACGCGATGCACGCCGCCCAAGCGGCCGTGAACGCCGTGTGGCTGAGCGAAGGGCTGGAGCCGTTCCCCGTCGGGATCGGCTTGTCCTCCGGCGATGTCGCGGCTGCGCTGCTTGGTTCCGAGGAGCGTTTGGAGTACACCGTGGTCGGCGATGCCGTGAACCTGTGCCAGCGGCTGCAGCAGTTCGCCGCCGACGGCGAGATCGTGGCCAGCGACGCCACCTGGGACCAGCTCTCGGTGAAACCGGAAGCCGAGGACCTCGGCACCCACCTCGTGAAGGGCCGGTCGACACCCGTGCGCCCCCGCAAGATCGCATCGGCGACATCAGCGACATCAGCGACCGCGACATCAGCGACCCACCACTCGGCCGACGCGGCCATCCCCCAGGAGGCACCAACATGACCATCAGCGAATCGTTGCTCGACATGCCCGCAGTCGGCCGCGACCTCGTCGTCGAGGTCCGCCAGGTGTTCCGCACCTTCGAGCGGGAGACCGCACCCGTGCGCGCGTTGCGCGGTGCCGATCTCGACATCGGACGTGGTGAATTCGTTGCCGTCATGGGCCCATCGGGCTGCGGGAAGTCGACGCTGCTCAACATCGTGGCCGGCCTCGACACCGCCGACGAGGGTGATGTGTCGGTCGCCGGTCAGCCGTTGGTCGGCAAGACCCAGAGCGAGTTGGCGATCATGCGCCGCCAGCACATCGGGATCGTGTTCCAGTTCTTCAACCTCCTCGAAGGTATGACCGCATTGGAGAACGTGCTGATGCCGGCACTCATCGCCGGCCGCAAACGCAAGGCGTCCGAGACCAGGGCACGCGACCTCCTCGACCTCCTCGGCATCGCCGACAAGGCCAAGCAGTCCCCCGCCGCCCTATCCGGCGGGCAGCGCCAGCGGCTCGCCATCGCCAGGGCGCTGGCCAACGAGCCCACCCTGCTGCTCGCCGACGAACCGACCGGCGCGCTCGACTCCGAGGGAGGCGACGAGGTGCTGGAACTATTCACCCGCCTGCACGCGGGCGGCCAAACGATCCTGCTCGTCACCCACGACCAACCCGTCGCCGATGCGGCGCAGCGGATCGTCCGCATGAAAGACGGTCGCGTCATTGACGACGGCCGTCAACCGGCCGGCGGCTGAGCGACGACATGGGTGGAGTACTGCTCCGGCGGCGGCTGACGCGGTCGCTGGTGCCGGGATGAACGTCGACACCTTGACGATCCGGAGTGCAACGTCCGGCGCGGTCGAGCGCGGCGAGACCGGGTCACGGCTCGGATTCGCGGCATCCGTCGCCGGCGCCATCGCCGCCATCGCCGCAGTCGTCGTTGCTCGCCCCGACGCACCGGCGAGCCTCGTCGTAGTTTCTGCCACAGCCCTTGCGTGGGCGGTCGCCGGTGTGGTGATCACGGTCCGGGCCCACTGCCCGGCGGTCGCGATCGTGCGCTGCGTCGCCATCGCGACCGCGATCGGGGCTCTGTGCTGGAGCGTCCAACTCACCGAGGAGCTGAACGGCACGAACGCGTTGCTCGCCGACCTCGGCCAGCGGTGGGCGGCCGCAATCACGCCGGCGCTGGCCTTCCATCTGCTGATGACGTTGCCGAACGGACATGTCACCCGCGCCGCTCATGGGCGGTTCATCTGGGCCGGCTATCTCGTTGCCGCGGCAACCGGACTCGCGCTGCTGGCGAGCCGCGACCACGTCGTCGTCTGGCCGATCGTGGTGCTGTGGGCAGCGGTGCTGTTGGCCATGCCGGTCGCTCATGCCAACTACCGAACCGCAGGCGTGATCGATCAGCGACGCATGCAGTGGATCGGCTGGGCTGCGGTGATTGCGGTCGAGGTGACACTGGTGTCGATCGCCTTGACGATCGTGGTGGGCTGGCCGCACCACATCCGTGAAATCGGGCTCGCCGGCGCAGGGCTGATACCGCTGGCGCTCGCCG
>JANOKQ010000820.1:0-4165 GCA_031419375.1 Acidimicrobiaceae bacterium | reverse complement strand
ATCCAGCCCACCGACGAAGCGGTTCGGTGGCGAGCCCGTGAAAGGAATGGGCTCGCTCATTCCTCTGTGCTTGATGTGGTCGCCAATCATTCTGCTGTGAGTAACGACGCCCGCTCCTCTCGCGTCGATCCAAACGGCACGAAGATTCAGGCATTCGTCGTCGAAACCCTCCGAACCCTGCAGCGCGCCCTGGTGGCTCGCAACGGCGTCGAGGACGGTTGTGACGCTGCCGCCGAGGCGATCGCCTGGGCCTGGGAGCACCAGCACGAACTCTCACAGATGGCCAACCCGGTTGGTTATCTCTACCGGATCGGCCAATCGTCACTGCGACGTGACCGCCGCTTGCGGCGACTGCGGGTCGACTTCATCCCGGACGGCGCTATTCGTGATGCCGACGGCTTCGACGCAGCTTTGTTCGACGGTTTGTTGGAGCTGACGCCGGATCAGCGCGTCGCGGTCGTGATGGTGCACATGTACTCGTTCAGCTATCGCGAAGTAGCCGAGCTGATGGGCGTGTCCGATGCCGCAGTCACCAATTTTGTCCATCGAGGGTTGAGGCGGCTCCGCCACGTCCTTCAGGAATCAGGAGGTCAACAATGATCACGGAACAACGCCTGGCGAGCAGCGCGCGAACACTCGATGCCGCCATCGACGAGCAGGCTTCGCGCTCGGCCGGGCACCGGCGACGCCGACAGCAGCGCTCGCGAGCGTTCAGCATGGCAGCGGCGGCTCTCATCGCTGTCGCAGGGATGGTTGGCCTGTATCAGCTTGGTGCTCGAGGTGGACCCGAGCCCCACGAACGAGTCGCTGCGTCCCAGCCGATGGCAACCGAGTCGCCGTCACCCACGACGACAGTGCCGTCACCCACGACGACAGTGCCGCTAGCCCCGACGGCTGGGTCGTTGTTGACAACGCCGGTGCCTTCGGACGCGCGACCGTTACCGGTGATCGGACAGCCGGGCTGGACCGTGGAGAAGTTTGCGCCATTTGCGCGTGTCGCCCTCAACGGCACAACGGAGATGTGCGTCGATTGCGGGTCATCCCGACTGGTGGTGGCTTCCGATGGCCCGCTGTTCAGCGGATCGATCTTCACGGCATGGACGCACGACGAGAGCGACCTCTCCGACGTTGTCACACCGGTCATGATCGGCGCGACCGCAGGACACATGGATCAGCCCATCGGCATGTCGGCGGTCCCGGTGGAGCGCAACTTTGTGATGCTTTCCTGGCCGATCAATGACGGTCGTTTTGCTGACGTGGTGGCGACTGGATTGTCGAATGAACAGGTACTGGCGATGGCAGGGTCGTTGACCTTCGAGTCGCAGGTGCCCGCCATGCTCGCGCCGCCGGCCGGGTTCAGTGTTCGAGCCACGGCTTCGTTGAACGCCTCCATGGAGCGCGTCGCACTGAAATTCGTCAACGGCGAGCGGATCCTCAGCGTGTACGCGACGAACCTTGGCATGCAAGGTGTCGTCGACCCCCGTGGTGTCCACAATCCGATGTTGTCGTCGTTCGTTCCGCTGACCCTTGATGGCGTGACCACGGCGTTCTTCTCGCCGACGGAGGACGCTCCGCCCACCAACGGTGCGTTCGTGACGTGGGTCGCTGGTGGATGGAGCTATACGGCGGTTGGATGGATGTTCGCGACGAAGGCAGACTTCCTCAGTGTCGTCTCCAGCCTTCACCTGACCGACAGCGCGACGTTCAACCTGGCCACCGCCGGAGCCGAGCGCGTTCCGGCCGATTTGTTTGCCGGTATCTAGCTAGTTGTTGTGGTTCCAGAGCTGGTCGATCGGACAGGTGTAGATACGGTCGTCGAGTCGGCCGGCGTGTCGGCCGGTGGTGAGAACGAAGCCGGCGCGGAACTGGTCGCCGAGGAGGTCTCGGAGAAGTCGGAGCCCGGTGATGTCCTTGCTCACCGCTTTGGTTCGGGCTTTGACCTCGAAGCCGACGACGCTGCCGTCGTAGGTTTCGATGAGCATGTCGACTTCCTGGTCATCATGGGTGTGCCAGTGGGCGACTTCGCGAACGTCGTCGTGCCACGAGGCCTGTTTGAGCAGTTCGCCGACCACGAAAGTTTCGAGGAGGTGGCCGAACTCGGTGAGCGAGGCGGGGTCGAGTTGGGCGAGCTTGGCGGGGGTGAGGCGCATCATGTGGGCACCGAGTCCCGAGTCGACGAGGTGGAGCTTGGGGATCTTGCCGACACGCGCTCGCAGGGTGCGACGCCAAGCGGGGAGCCGGCGAAGCAGGAACACATCGTTGAGGAGCTGGGTGTAATTGTCGGCCGTGCGAGGTTCGAGGGCGATCGATTTGGCTGCAGTGCTGACGTTCAGGAGCTGGCCGGTCTGCGAGGCGAGGCGGTCGAATAATCGGCCGAGCGCGTCGATGCGTCGGATGCCGCTGAGCTCGGGGACGTCGCCGGACAGTGTTTGAGCGAGGTACGAATCGAACCACCTGCGCCGGGCTCGATCGCTGAGGCTGATCGCCACTGGCAGCCCGCCTCGGCAGACCCGTTCGGTGTAATCAGCGCGGGTCGTGGTCGACGAGGCCTGATGTACGAGTTGCTCGGGTTCGTTCAGCGCGATGTCGAGGAAGTTTTCATGGGTGCCATCGATCTCGCCTTGGGAGAACGGCAAGATGTCGAGGAACTGGATTCGCCCGGTGAGTGCCTGCGTGGCGCGGGGCAGGCCGTCGAATCGTGTCGAGCCGGTGAGTACATAGCGGCCAGGGGTGTGGTGACGATTCAGTTCGCTCTTGATCGCCTGCAGGAGTTCAGGGACGCGTTGGTACTCGTCGATGCAGACCGGGCTGGTGCCGAGCACGAAGTCGTCAGGTGACACGGCGACGAGTTCGGCTTGCATGGCGTTATCGAGATCGATGATGCCGACGCGGTGCTCGGCGGCGATGGCGGCGAGCACCGTGGATTTGCCGACCGACCGGGCCCCCTGCAGCGCAAGGACCGCGGTCTCCGTCATTCGTTGGCGGGCTACATCGAGGACCCGCCGGCTCATCAGTTCCCCTGGCACGGGATCAAACGCTAGCCGATGCGATGCGAAATATCGGAGCAGGTATTGCGATATTTATGTCGATGTGATGCGATGTTGCGACAAGTGAGCTGCGAAATGTAGGTGCGACAGCCTCACGATCCGGCAGCGGGTGCCGTCGCCGCTTCGCTTCACGAGGTCGAGCTTGGCGAGGTCGCGCGGCGCGTAGCGGTTGTGCCAGAACGCCTCCTCAAAGACGGTGTACACGCACTCCTGAAGCGGGTTCTCGCCGTTCTCGAGGACGTCGATCGGTCGTGTGAGTTCGGTCGTCGCAACCGATGCGAGATAGTCGCGAAAGCGTGTGGCGCGATCCGCGCGCACGGCCAGAGCATCCGCGACAGACGGCGTCACGTCGTTGTCGAGGTCGGGCCACGGGAAGTCGACTGAGCCGGTGTTCGGCACCCCGATCGTGTGGAAACGTTCGCCGAGGATCGGTGCAGTGAACCACTTGTCCATCGCCAACACGAGATGTCGCAGGGTCTGGAGGAACGACCACTCGTTGTCGACCGACTCGTGTAGCGCGTCGTCGGGGAGAGCGTTTGCCCGGGTGACCGTTTTCGCCCACTCACCTTCGAGGGCCGCCCACATCGCGCGCATGCCCTCCGGATTCGAAGGACGAAGCATCGCCCGCAGCGGGTACCACGGGTCACGTTCGTTCACGTATGCCGTCACGTCGACGCCGTTGATGACCACCCCGTCGACCAGCGCGTCGATGTCGACGTTGACAAGCCAGGCGTGGCTGATCTTCGCATCGGTGAAGTTGACGTCGCGGAAGCGGGCGGTGATGCCCGAGAACGGGGCTTCGGTCAGGTGCTGACGTAGGTCGCGAGGTGCTCGCCGGTGAGGGTGGAGCGGGCGGCGACGAGGTCGGCGGGCGTGCCAGCGAAGACGAGCCGGCCGCCGTCGTGGCCGGCGCCGGGGCCGAGGTCGATGATCCAATCGGCGTGCGCCATGACCGCCTGGTGGTGCTTGATGACGATGACCGACTTGCCGGAGTCGACGAGCCGGTCGAGCAGGCCGAGCAGTTGCTCGACGTCGGCGAGGTGCAGGCCGGTGGTTGGCTCGTCGAGGACGTAGACGCCGGGTGGGCGGGACGGTTTCGCCATGTGGCTCGCCAGCTT
>JANOKQ010000819.1:0-1956 GCA_031419375.1 Acidimicrobiaceae bacterium | reverse complement strand
TGGATGGATCTAGAGATGACCGGTCTCGACCCGGTAACCAATGTGATCGTCGAGATTGCCACGATCATCACGACCGACGACCTCGAGATCATTGCCGAGGGGCCCGATCTCGTCGTCCATCAATCCGACGAGGCTTTGGCGTTGATGGAGCCAATCGTGGTCGAGATGCACACCAAGAGCGGCCTGCTGCAGCAGATCCGCGACTCGTCGATCACGCTCGAACAGGCGGGGGCCGAGACGTTGGCGTTCATCAAGACCCACGTCCCCGAGGCGCGCAAGATCCCGCTCTGCGGCAACTCGATCGGGATGGACCGCCGCTTCCTGGTGCAGTACCTGCCCGACATCGAGAACTGGCTCCACTACCGCAGCATCGACGTGAGCAGCGTCAAAGAACTGGTCCGCCGCTGGTACCCGGCGATCAACAGCAGCCGCCCGTACAAGCAGGGTTCGCACCGCGCCCTCGACGACATCCGCGAGAGCGTGTCCGAGCTGCGCTTCTACCGCGAGCGCGTGTTCGTGCCTGTCACCGCCTCCCCCGCGGCAACCGAGCCGGCCGCGCCCGCATGTGCGGACCCTCAGCCGACCTCTTGATCGGGTCGAACCGTCCGGCCCTTCCAGGTAAGCGAACGCCGGAACCGCCGCAGCACCATGCTGCGCACGAACACGACCACGAAGAACCCCATCAGCAGCGGAGCACCGATCACCGCGTACCAGCGAAACGATCCTGCCCGCCGGGCTAGCACCGCCATCTGTACCGTCGATGCCAACGCGAACCACGGTGACGTCAGCCATCCGCCGAGCACCGACGTCACCCATGCCGCTGTGCCAAGCGCCGCCCACCACGGCGTGGCGTCGAAGCCGATGGCGATGCCCTTGGTCCAGCCCTCCACCAGCGACGCGAACCCCGTCGGATACATCCGGAACGTGGTGGCACCGCTCGATCCGGTGTGCAGTCGGGTGCGCTCCACGCGCCGGGCAAGGGCGATGTCTTCGAGCACGGCCGACCGAACCGACGCGTGTGCGTGCCCGCCGATCTCGCCGTACCGGGCCCGGGTGAGCGCGATGACCGGGCCGAACGCGACGTGGGGGGACACCCGGTCACCGGCGGGAGTGAACCCCCCAGATCCCATCAGCGCCACGATGTTGAACGGCAAGCTGCACTGCTCAAACGGACGCACCGCACGGTGCCATGGTTGCACCGACACGATGTCACCGGGATGCGCGGTAACGGCCGCGGCAATGCGGTCGAGATCGCCATCGCCGAGGCACACGTCGGCGTCGACGAAAACCAACAGGTCGCCGCTCGTACTCGACGCTCCGGTGTGACACGCGTGCGGCTTCCCCGCCCAGCCGTCGGGGAGCTCGGGCGCCGTCACCACAGCGGCCCCACCGGCGCGGGCAATCGCCGCGGTGTCGTCGGTGGAGTGGTCGTCGACCACGACCAACTCATCGCCGTCGCGAAGTTGGTTCACCACCGAGGCCGCGAGCGCTCCGATCGATCCCGCTTCGTTGCGCGCCGGCACCACGACCGACACTGACGGCCGGTCCCGTGCGACGCCGTCACGCGGCAGCGGGCGCGTCCGCCACAGCAACACCCAACCCGCACACCAGCCCAACGCGAACAGCCCGATCGATACCGACTCCGGCCGACCTCCCAACGCCACGCAGATCAGCGTACGAGGCGGTGCCGTCGGGTTGGGTCATTGGGCCCGGTGCCGTCCGATACGACGAGACCCAACGATTCCAGGTGGGACAGACGCGGTCCTGACCGTCTTTGACGCCTTGTTCACCTGAGCCGCCAACTTTGACGTCGTGGCCGACCCACCACCGCGAAGGAGCTCGACGATCTGCGTTTCGAGGCTATCGAGGGTGGGCCGCTCGACCGGAACCGTACCGATGCTGACCCCGATGCCGCTCGATGCCGTCGTCTGTCGTCCGTCGTCTCGGCTCCGTCGC
>JANOKQ010000818.1:0-1568 GCA_031419375.1 Acidimicrobiaceae bacterium | reverse complement strand
CGTTGTAGGTCACCACCGCAGCAACCGTTTTGCCAGCTTTCGTCCTCAGGGTGAACGACGACCTGCTGACGCCGGTGACGGCCTTGCTGAACCTGGTAGTGATGTTGTTGGTTCGGCTGGCGCCCATGCTGTTGACGGCCGGCGAGCGCGCGATCACCCTGGACAGCGCCGCGACCGCAGGCGTCGAGATGATCACCGCCCCTGGCTGCGTCACCACAGCCGGCGACGGGAAGCGGACGACGAAGCTGAGTGTCGCTGCCGGGCCGGTGTTGCCTGCTGGGTCGGTGGCTGTGACCGTGAACCTGTGTAGCCCGGCCGTCAGGCCGCTGCTCGTCTGCACAGTGCTGGTGGTGCACGGTGCGGCTGCCGCGCCGTCCAGCGAGCAGGTCATGGTCGAGCCAGGCTCGGAGGCGGCGAACCCGAAGGTGGGGTTGGCAACGTTGACCTCGCCGCCGACCGGGCTGGTGATGCGGGTCGTCGGTGCGACGGTGTCCACGGTCCATACCCTGCTCGCGGGGCTGCTGACGTTGCCCGCTGGGTCTACAGCGTGGACCGCGAACGAGTGCGCACCCTGCGCGAGTGCGGCCAAGTTGAGCGGGCTGGTGCACGAGGTGGGTGCAGCGCCGTCCAGCGAGCACCGGAAGGTTGCACCGGCTTCAGTATCGGAGAAGGCGAACGCAGCACTGGTGCTGTTGACCAAGGCCGGCGGCCCGGCCGTGATGCTCGGAACCGGCGGGGCGGTGGAGTCCTGCGTGTAACCGACCGAGGTGGGCGAGCAGGTCGAGGGCGCGTTACCGGCAAGGTCAGTCGCCTTGGCGGAGAACATCGTGAGGGTGTTGGCGGCGGCCGGGGCACTGATGCCCGTGGACGCGAACGCGGCGGCGCTACCGCTGCCGGCCGCGGCGCCCGTGCACGCCGCATTGCTGTAGAGGCTCACCGTCGACCCCGCGTCTGCAGTGCCCTTCACGAACGGCGCGGTCGCCATGCCGGGCGAGCCGGGCACGGTGCTGGTGACGGTAGGCGCGGGGGCAGGGTTCGTGTCGATCGTGATCGTCAGCGATCCAGTGGACCGCGTCTCGGTACCACCCGCAGTCTCGCTGGCGGTGATCAAGCGCGTCCCCTCAAGCAGGGGCGTCGCCGGGGTGAGCGAGTAGAGGCCGCCAGCAAGGACCGTCGCGGTGCCATTCGCCACGACGGCGTCGTCGACGTACAGCTTGACGACCTCGCCAGGAACCGCGAGCGTCGCCACCCCCGTAAACGTGGGCGAGGTGATATTGGTGATGTTGTCAGAGTTCGAGGCACCGGAATCGGTTAGGTCTGTCATGTTCGGGACCGATGGTCCCGCGGCTAGCGGGGCGAGGCAGCCAGGCGCAGGACCGCCGGTAGCACCGAACTCGTAGATGGTGACCTCGGGCGGGGGGGCAGCCGTCGGGTCTCGACCTAACCACATGCCCCGGCTCTCGCTGGTGTTAGCGAGCGCAAGCTGGCGGTCGCTATCGGTCACCAGCGGAAAGGTCGCCGTCCATGTGCTGCCAATGCCGTCATACTCGATGGCGCCGTCTCCGGGA
>JANOKQ010000817.1:0-8770 GCA_031419375.1 Acidimicrobiaceae bacterium | reverse complement strand
CGTTCGGCCGCCCCTCGAACACGAAACCCACCACACCGAGGGGCGCCCGCCGGGTCTCGACTGACCAGGTCCCGTGGTCCACAACTTCGAGTCGCTGATCACGTCGGGTGGCGGCATGCTGCCACGCGCGCAAGCCGTCGATCATCGACGCCCGCATTGGTTCGGTCAGCTCGAGCCGCGTGGTCGACCTGCCTCGAGCTGCGGCGCTGGCGACATCAGCGCAGTTGGCCATCGCAATCGCTGTGAACGCGTGGTGGTCGTCGAGGCGTTCGGCGAACGCGGCGAAGAACGCTGTCACCTGATCGTCGTCGGCCGACGCAAGCTCCGTGAACGCGGCGGCCGCGGCACCGACGGCGTGGTGTACCCGTTCGTGCTCGGCACGCGAAATGTGCAGCAGGTCGCCGGTGTCGTGCACCACCACGAGCCGGTCTCCATCGACGAACGCGGCCGCAAGCTCGTCCGGCACGGTTGCCACGCGATTGCCGCCGAATGGTACGAGCTGGCCGGGTACGAGTTGTCGGAGCACAGCAACAGTCATGGCCTCGTAGCGTATGGCGATGGACACAGACCTGGAGCGACTCCGCAACTACGCAACCGTGCTGGTCGATGCGCTCGCCACCGGACCGCTCGACGCTCCGGTAGCGGCGTGCCCCGGTTGGACGCTGTCGGATCTCGGGCGGCATATGGGCTTCATCCATCGCTGGGCGTGCCGTGCGGCAACGTCGGGCGAGCCTCCGGCGGCCGAGCTGATCGAGGGGCCACCAGCCGATGATCTGCTCGCCGCATGGGTCGGCACCGGTGCCGACGATCTCATGACCGCGTTGGCCGGATTGCTGCCCGACCAGCCGACGTGGCATCCCTTCCCGGTGGCCAAGGTGGCACGAGTGTGGCCCCGCCGCCAGGCTCACGAGACGATGATCCACGCGTGGGATGCCGTTGATGCCACCGGGGGCGCGCTCAGCCTCGCGGTGGACGCGGCCGCCGACAACGTGGCCGAGTACTTCGAGGTCGTGGTGCCCCGAATCCTGATGCGCGGCGGACGTTCCGCACCGGTTGGGACGCTCGCCGTGCGCTTCGCTGACGCCGACACGACACTGGTGATTCGTAGCCTCGACGGAACTTCGGTCGCGGTCGACCCCGCCGGGGCCGGTGCAGCCGACGGTGAGATCAGCGGCCGCGCCGAAGACATCTGTCTTGCCCTGTGGGGTCGCCGGGCGCTGCTGGCACCGGCGGACGGGGCGTTCGCGGCGGAGTGGCTGGCCTTCGGCGGCAACTGAGCCGACTGCGGGCAATAGTCTGGCGGTGTGCCCGACGATCGCCTGTACTTCCGCCAACTGCTCTCCGGTCGAGACTTCGCCGTCGATGACCAGATCGCCCAGCAGATGGTCAACTTCGTCTACGCGATCGGTGACCGCGTGACCGGCGAATGCATGCTCGTCGACCCCGCCTATGCCGTCGGTGAGCTGCTCGACACCGTCGAATCCGACGGCATGCGCTGCACCGGCGTGCTCGCCACGCACTATCACGCCGACCACGTGGGCGGCTCGATGATGGGGTTCTCGATCGAGGGTGTGGCGACCCTGCTGGAACGCAATGACTGCGCCATTCACGTGCAACGCCAGGAAGCACCATGGGTGATGCGCACCACCGGCGTGGGCGAAGCCCAACTCGTGCAGCACGACCCGGGCGATGTGGTGCGGGTCGGCGAAGTCGAGATCACCCTCGTGCACACGCCCGGCCACACCCCTGGAAGCCAATGCTTCCACGTTGATGGCCGGCTCGTCAGCGGCGACACGCTGTTCCTCGAGGGATGCGGCCGAACCGACCTCCCGGGCAGCAACTCCGATGACATGTACCACAGCCTGCGGCGCCTCGCGACCCTTCCTGCCGACACCATCGTCTACCCGGGCCACCGTTACTCGCAGCCGTCTAGCGCCACGATGGACGCGATCGTGGCCACCAACTACGTGTTCAAGCCGCCGTCGCTCGCCGGCTGGCAGCAGATGTTCGGTCAGTAGCGGTCACTGAGGCACGTCATGACACGAGGGCGTTGACGATCGCACTGGCTGCAGCCCCGACGAGCAAGGCGAGGACCAGCCGTCGGAAGCGTTCGCCATCGAGGTGCTTTCGTAGCGGGTAACCGCACAGTTGGCCGATGAACAACGCCGGCACGGCGATCAAGGCTGCGACAACACCGTCGCGGTCGACTCGACCAGCGACCAGGAACAAGGTGATCGCCACCACGTTGCAGCACGCGAAGACCATGTTGAGCGTGGCCCGAAACGCATCTGGCGTCGATTCCCTGGCGTGCAGCACGAACACCAACGGCGGCCCGTTGGTGGACAGCGATGTGTTCAGCACCCCGCTGACAAAACCGGCTCCGTAGTCGAGCGGGCGTCCTACCCCGCGCACATCGATCCGTACCACCAGCAACACGACGGCGAGCAGAACCGACACTCCGAGCGCAAAGCGGAGGACGTTCTCATCGACGGCGATGAACGCCCAGAATCCGAGCGGCATCCCAAGGTACGCAGCGATCACCATCCGCCTCGCGACGGCGGAGTCAACGTGATCGCGACCATGCCAGGCCTGCCAGGTCGTGACCCACACCCCGAGCAGCGTGCTCACCACCACTGCCTCCTTGGTGGTGATCGCCAACGTCATCAGCGGGACCGACAACAGGGCGAACCCGAAACCCGACAGCACCTGGACGAGCGCAGCCGAGAACACCGCACCGGCGACGATGACCAGCTCGACGACGGTCACTCGATGAGCGCCTGCACCGCGGCGGAGAACACCGCCGTGTGCGTGTCGACATCGGCTGCGGTGTGCTGCGGGGCAAACAGCGCCATGTTGTGAAACGGGGTGAGCAGGATTCCCCGGTTCAGCGCAAACAGGTGCATGAGGCGGTCCAGTTCAGCATCGGTGCCGGCCGCGGCCTGTGCGCCGTTGCGCGGCGGTGGGCAGAACCAATACTCCGCTCGTGCTCCGAGCTGCTGGACATGCCACGCCAGACCATGGGCGCCGTACGCCCCTTTGACACCATCGGCCCACGCGGCCGCCAGCGGGATCGTGGTCGCGAAGTCCTCCTCGCGTAGCGCCGACGACAACGTCGCCCGTGTCGCCGCAAGCGCGAGCGCATTGCCGGTGAGCGTTCCCCCAACACCGGAGGTGTCGATGCTGTCATCGGCCATGGGCACCGCAAGGCGGGCGGCAATCTCGGAGGTCATGCCGTACGCAGCAACCGGCATTCCGCCGCCGATCGTCTTGCCGATGACGAAGAAATCAGGGTCGAGGCCCCACGCACGTGTCGCGCCTCCCGGTCCGACGCAGATGGTGTGTGTCTCGTCGATCACCAACAACACGCCGTGACGGCGGGTGATCTCGCGCACACCATCGAGGTAGCCGGGGTCCGGGAGCACGATGCCGATGTTGGTGAGCGCCGGCTCCATCAACACGCACGCCACATCACCGGTGCCCAGTACTGCATCGAGCGCATCGAGGTCGTTGAACTCCACCACCGCGGTCGTGGCACTCGGGTGCACGGGCGGACCCAGCGAGCCCGGCCGTTCGATCACCTGGCCGTGTTGATCCAAGACGGCGAAGGCCTCGTCGACAGTGCCGTGATAGCACCAGTTCATCACGGCCACCTTCGGTCGACCGGTGAGATGGCGGGCAAAGCGCAGTACGAACCGGTTTGCGTCGGTGGCCGTCATCGCGATCTGCCAAACGGGAAGGCCGAAGCGGCGGGCCAGTTCATCGGCGACCCACGCCGCGTCTTCGTTGGGCAGCATCGTGGTGATGCCCCGGCGCGCCTGCGCGGCGAGCGCCTCGGCCACCTGTGGCAACGCGTGACCGACCATTGCGCCGGTGTCGCCGAGGCAGAAGTCGATGTACTCGATCCCGTCGACGTCACGAAAGCGAGCACCGTCGGCCTCCGCAAAGTGCAGCGGGAACGACCCCGGCAAACGGGTCATCCACGGCATCGGGACGCCCCCGAGCAGATGCTCGCGGGATCGCTCCGCTCGCGCTGCCGACATTGGATGGAGCTCGATGAAGCGTTGCTGCTCGCGCTCGATGAGTTGGGCGAGGCGCTGGCGTTCGATCACGACCTCCGATCATTACGCTCGGCTGCGTGGCGCGCAACGTCGAGACGATTCCAGTGGTCGAGTCGTGTTCGCTCGAGACCGCCGCAGCCGCAGTCGCGATCGACCATGCGTGCCGCACATCCGGGTTCTTCGCGATCCACATCGACGCCGCGACATCGGCGCATCGTGGTCGGGTGATCGATGCTGCTCGCCGTCTGTTTCGGTTGCCCGAAGCCGCCAAGGAGCGTGTGTCACTACGCGTCGGTGGCGCTGCGTGGCGGGGCTGGTTCCCGTTGGGGGGCGAGCTCACGGGTGGGGTTCCCGATCTCAAGGAGGGCTTCTACATCGGGCGAGAGCTCGACGCGACACACGCTCACTTCGCCCGTCCGCTCCATGGCGCGAACGTGTGGCCGGCCGAGGTGCCGTCGTTGCGCACGGAGGTGCTGGCGTGGATGGAGCGGATGGAGGCGCTCGGCCAGCGAGCCCTTGCGGCCATGGCCACCGGGCTTGGGCTTGCCCCGCGGCACTTCGTCGACCACCTCACCGCCGACCCAACGGTGCTGTTCCGGATCTTCCGCTACCCACCGAATCCCAACGATGACCGTTGGGGAGTGGCCGAGCACAGTGACTATGGGCTGCTGACGTTGCTAGCCCATGACGGCACGCCGGGGCTGCAGGTGCGCGTGGGTGACGACTGGTCCGATGTCGATCCCAACCCGGATCTGATCGTGTGCAACATCGGTGACATGCTCGACCGGATGACCGGAGGCCGGTACTGCAGCACGCCCCACCGGGTGCGCAACACCGCGGCCACGGAACGGATCTCGCTGCCGTTCTTCCTCGACCCGACGTGGACGGCACACGTCACCCCGCTCCCCCTCGGCGACATGGCACCCCCGGCCGGCGACCGGGCGGCACGCTGGGATCACACGGATCTCGCCAACGTGACCGGCACATACGGCGAGTGGCTGGTCGACCGGGTCCGGCCCGTCTTCCCGGACCTGGCCACCGCCGTACTCGCCGACGCCGCCGCGCAGCCCAGCACCGCGCAGCCCGGCACCGGTCAGCCGGCACGGGCCAGCCAGTAGCGCCGCGAGTCGCGGTCGATGTCGACGAGGACCCAGCCATTGCCAATGCGATCACGCATCTGTTCACGCACGTAGTCGCGGGCGGCATGCGCAGCCGGTGCCGACGCGGCGATCTCATCAGCGGACACCGCCGGCACGTCGACGGCAAGCGAGCCCGCTTCGGCATCAGGTACCGCGACAGCGTGAAGGTCCCAGCACACCGTCACCCGATCCGACGGCAGTGAACCGTTGATGCCCCCGAGCGAGCCGTAGTGGTCGAGGTGATATGACACTCCCCTAGCACCGAGGACACGGAGGTTGAGGTGCGCGTTACCCAGTTGCAGCGGGTCGTAGGTCCAACGCATGTGGGTGATTCCCTGCGACAGGCACCACGTGCGTTGCCGTTGCTTCAACTCGACGCCGAGGCCGATCCGTCGGTACGCGGGATCGACGGCAAGGTAGTGCGAATGCAACACGAGCGGCTCACGCGTGGCGAAGCCGTACACCACACCGACGAGCGCTCCATCGTCGAACGCACCGATGGCCATGCCTCCTTCGCTGATCGTGGCGACCAGCATGTTGACCGACACGAGCTCGCTCTCGCCGCCCCAGATCCGCTGCTCGAACGGCGGCATCGCGGCCAACTCGCTGGCGGTGACGAGGTTGCGAAACTCGAGCGCTGCGACACCAGCACTGGAACGCCCGGCGCTGGCACCCCCGGCGATGGGCGCGCTCACCGGCGGAGCACCTCGACGCTGTCGGTGACGCTGGCGAGCAACGGGCGATCAAGCGTGACCCCGATGCCAGCCCCGGCAGGCACGGCCATCATCCCGTCGACCGCTTCGAGGGGCTGCTCGACGATGTCGCGGGCGTAGGTGCGGCTGGCTGAGGCGGTGTCACCGGGGTACACGAAGCCCGGCATCGTCGCCAGGTGGATGTTGTGCGCCCGTCCAATCCCTGTTTCGAGCATCCCGCCGCACCACATCGGCGCATTGCGTTCGACGCAGATGTCGTGCACGCGCCGCACGGCCTCATGCCCGCCGAAACGGCCGACCTTCACGTTCACCACAGTGCATGCGGCCATGTCCAGTGCGGCTCGGACGCGAGCCGGTGAGGTAAGGCTCTCGTCGAGGCAGATCGGGGTTCGCAGCGTCGGCGCCAGCGCGGCATGGTCGTGAAGGTCGTCCCAGTGCAAGGGCTGTTCGATGTAGTGCAGGTCGAACTCGTCGAAGCTGCGCAACAGTTCGCCGTCGGCGAGTGTGTACGCAGAATTGGCGTCGACCGTCAGTTCGATCGTGGGACACTCTGCTCGGACTGCGGTGAGCAGGTCTCGGTCCCAACCCGGCTCGATCTTGAGCTTCACCCGCTTGTATCCCTCGGCCACGTGGCGTTGCACTGACGCCACCGTCTCAGACACCGGGTTCATCCCCAAGCTGGCCCCGACGGGGATCTCGGTCCGCTCACCGCCGAACAGCGTGCGCAGCGGCACGCCCTGCTGGCGCGCGTAGCAATCCCACACCGCCAGTTCCAACGACGCCTTGGCCATCGGGTTGCCGCGCCAGCGGGCCCACGCGTCGAGCAGGTTGCTCGGATGCGCACACCCGTGCTCGAGCAGCCACGGTGCCAATGCGTCGCGCAGCAGGCCGAGACCGCCAGCAATGGTCTCCTCTCGGTACATCGGCAGCGGGTCCATCACGCCCTCGCCGTAGCCCTCGACCCCCTCGCTGCGCACCGTCGTGATCACGGCCACCTTCTGGGTCTCGCTGCCAAATGATGTGGTGAACGCACTGCGGTACGGCAGGCGGATCACGCGGAGTTCTATCTCGTCGATGTGCATCCTGGGTCCTTCCTTGGTGGTCACCACGTGTCGATGTTCGGCCGTTTCTTGTGGGCCCGTGACGCGAGCTGCGGTGCTGCGGGCACGGACGTGACGATCGTGGTGATCCATCGACGCGACTCGGCCGGATCGATCACGTCGTCGATCTCGAAGTGCGAGGCGGCATTGATCGCCTTGCCGTGTTCGTACATCCGCTCGACCATCTGCTGATAGGTGGCCTCCCGTTCGGCCGGGTCGTCGATTGCTGCCAACTCGTTGCGGTAGCCCAGACGAACGGCCCCCTCGAGGCCCATCCCGCCGAACTCTCCGGTGGGCCAGGCCACGCAGGCGAGCGGAGCCTTCGTGCTGCCACCCATCATCGCCTGCGCCCCGAGCCCGTACGACTTGCGCAACACGATGCTGATCAGCGGCACCGAGATGTTGACACCCGTCACGAACAACCGGCTGCAATGACGTACCAGCGCGGTCTGCTCCACCTCGGGGCCAACCATCATCCCGGGCGTATCGACGAGAGTGACGATCGGCAGGTCGAACGCGTCGCAGAGCTGCATGAACCTGGCGGCCTTGTCGGCGCCATCGCTGTCGATT
The DNA here is from genome assembly GCA_031419375.1 of Acidimicrobiaceae bacterium. Classification (GTDB taxonomy): domain Bacteria; phylum Actinomycetota; class Acidimicrobiia; order Acidimicrobiales; family Ilumatobacteraceae; genus VFMC01. Next base: position 1,190 of record JANOKQ010000817.1, on the reverse strand, counting down.
GCCCCAGCCAGGTGGTTGGGGTTGTTGGCGATCACCCCGAGCGGTCGGCCATCCACCCGGGCCAATGCCGTCACCATGCCGAGCCCGAAGTCGCGCCGCAGCTCCAACACCGAACCCACGTCGAACATCCCGTCGATGACGGCGCGCACGTCGTAGCTGCGCTGGCGGTGCTCGGGGACGGCGTGGCGCAGCAGGCGCTGATCCGGTGCGTCTCCGTGGTGCAGGGCACCTTGGAAGTACGACAGGTACTGCTTGGCCACCCGCACCGCCTCGGCTTCGTCAGCGACCACGATGTCGACCACCCCGTTGGCCCGCTGCACCTCGATCGGTCCGATCGCGGTGGGTGCCACCACCCCGAGTCCGCCGCCTTCGATCATCGCCGGGCCACCCATGCCGATGTTGGAATCGACGGTGGCAATGACCACATCGCAGCATCCGAGGATCGCCGCGTTGCCGGCAAAGCAGTACCCGGCGTTGACGCCGACGAGGGGCACCAGCCCGCTGAGCCGGGCGAAATCGTGGAAGGCCCAGCAATCGAGGCCGCTCACCCCCATGCCATCAGTGTCGCCGGGACGCCCACCGCCGCCTTCGGTGAAGAAAACCACGGGCAGGCGGAGCGCCTCGGCGACATCGAACAGCCGGTCCTTCTTGCGATGGTTCTGCAGGCCCTGCGTACCGGCCAGGACGGTGTAGTCGTAGCTGACGGCCACGCATTGCGCCGCGTGCCCGGCGAACAGATCCCCGTTCACCCGCCCGATCCCGCCGATCATGCCGTCGGCGGGTGTGCGGGCGATCAGGTCGTCAAGGCTGCGCCGGCGGCGCTGCGCGGCGATTGCCAGCGCGCCGTACTCAACGAACGAACCGGCATCGACCAGGTCCGCCACGTTCTCGCGTGCCGTTCGGCGCAGCAGCGCACGCCGCTTGGCGACAGCGTCGGGACGGGCATCATCGAGGCCGATCGAGTGACGATCGAGCGACTCGGCTAAATCGGGGCGAATGCGCTCGAGGTCCACAATTGGCGGCGCGATCGGCGATGCGGACGCCGACGATGGCCCAGCTGAACCGACGGCAGCGGGCTCGAACCAGGCGAGGGCGTCGCCGGCCATTACGGTCTGTCCGGCTGTCACCAGCAGCGCCGTGACCACCCCGTCCGCCTCGGCGTCGACGGCATGGTGCATCTTCATCGACTC
>JANOKQ010000816.1:0-5433 GCA_031419375.1 Acidimicrobiaceae bacterium | reverse complement strand
GAGATCCTCGACACCGCCTTCTTCGGCGACCACCCCGACGTACCCCCGTACGTCGCCCATCCCGACGACGACAAACCCCACCTGCTTGCGGCAATCGAGGCTCACACCGCATGGGTTCTGAGTGGCACCGGGTGGCCCGAGCTCGAGGCAGACCTCGCCGACGCCGCCGCGCTTCGTGACTCGCGTGGCGACCTCACCGGGTTGACAGACCGTGAACTGATCGCCCGTGCCCGCTCCGTGCAGGCCCGGCTGCCAGACCTGTTCGCCCAACACGTGGTGTCAGGTACGAGCGCCGCGGTCGCGCCTGGGTTGCTCGGTGTGGTTGCTGAAGCGCTCGACCAACCGGGCCTGGCGATGATCGTGCTCTCGGGCATCGGCCACGTCGACTCCGCTGATGCCAGCTATGCCCTGTGGGATCTTTCTCGGATCGTGACAAGCGACCCGGCACTGACGGCCGCGTTCGATCGTGGTGTGGAAGGTCTGCTCGAGCGCATCGAGTCGGCCGAGTTCGGTGTTGCGTGGGACGCCTTCGTGTACCAGTTCGGTTCGCGTGGGCCTGACGAGTGGGACATCTGCTCGCCAACGTGGGAGAGCCACCCGCAGTTGGCCTTGGCCGCACTCGACCGTGTGCGGTTGCAAACCGACGACCAGTCTCCGCGCCTGCGCAACCTCGACCGGGTGAACCAACGCGACGCGATGATCCAGCAGTCGCGGCAACATCTTGCCGGGCAGCCCGACCTGGTCGGCTTGCTCGAGGCCGGCATCACGGCCGGGGCGATGATGGCCAACCGTGAGCGCACCAAGACCACGATCGTGCGGGTCCTGCACGAGGCGCGGATGGCGTTTCGAGAACTCGGCGCACGGCACGATCACGCGAGCCTGGTGTTCCAACTGCTCGACAGCGAACTCGACGCCTATGCCGCCGATGCCGGTTCGTTCACCCAGGTCCTCACCGACCGACGCGGCGAATGGCAAATGCTGTTCGATTTGCAACCACCGTTCATCATCGCCGACGCACTCGTGCCGCCACTGGCGCAGTGGCCCCGACGCAACAGCCGGGCCACCGAGGTGGACATCGCCGCGACCGTGGGCGACGTGCTGCACGGTGTGTCGGGTTCGCCGGGCATCGCCAGGGGTATCGCCCGCGTCGTCCTCAATCCGGGGGACCCCCGCGACTTGCAGCCGGGCGACGTCCTCGTTGCCCCGAACACCGACCCCAGTTGGACGCCGTTGTTCATGTCGGCCAGCGCTGTCGTTGTCAACGTCGGCGGCCAGATCAGCCATGCCGTCATTGTGAGCCGCGAGCTTGGCGTGCCGTGCGTCGTGTCGGTCGCCGACGGCACACGCCGAGTACCTGACGGAGCGCTCGTCGAAGTCAACGGCACCAACGGAACCATCACCATCCTCTCGAACGGAAACCAATCATGACCATCGACTATCCAGCCCCAGCTGCGCTGTTCAACCTTGACGGCGACGTCGCCGTTGTCACCGGCGGTGGCCGCGGGATCGGAGAGGGGATCGCCAGGACACTGGCTGCAGCAGGAGCCAAGGTGGTCGTCGCCGCTCGTCGTCGCGAGGAGGTCGAGGCGGTTGCGGCCACGATCCGCGCCGAAGGCGGCGATGCCATCGGCGTCGTCACCGACGTCACCGACGACGACGCGGTCGATCGTCTCGCCCGCGCTGCGGTCGACCACTACGGGCGGCTGTCGATCTGGGTCAACAACGCAGGCGGCTCGCCGGCGCGAATGCCGATGACCGAGCTGAGTCGTCAGCAGTGGGATGACTGCGTCGCACTCAACCAGACCGCCGTGTGGGTTGGCATCGCCACCGCGGCGAAGTACATGGAGACCGGGTCGATCATCAACATCTCCTCGGGGGCCGGCTTCGGTCCGGTGCCCGGCAGCGGCCACTACGGCGCGGCGAAAGCGGCCGTGAACTCGCTCACCTTGACCGCCGCAGCCGAGCTCGCGCCACGCATCCGTGTCAACGGCATTGCTCCCGGAGCGGTCCCCACCGAGATCTTCATGAAGGCCTTGGGCATTGAGAACGAGGCCGACCTGGACGCCGTACAGAGGGATTGGAACATTCCTCTCGGCCGTCTCGGCACCCCGCTCGACATCGGTGCCGCCGTGCTGTTCCTGTGTTCACCCGCCGCGAGCTGGATCAGTGGCGAGATGATTCGGGTCAACGGCGGCGCAAAGCGGTAGTCGAGATGTGCGTGCGTCTGCTCGTGGGGCTCTGGGTTCGGCACCGCGTCGACATCACGGTACGTTGCATGTGATCGGGTGAGGTCGGCGCCGGCCACCGTGCGGTTGCGATGCTCACCATGAACCAAGGGGATTCCATGGCTATCGATTTCACGCTCGCGCCGGAGCACGAAGAGATCCGCACCCGTGTGCGCACGTTCGTCGACGACACGATCAAGCCGGCGATCGAGCCGTTCGGTCACCGTGACGAGATGAAAGGCGACTCCTACCGCGACTACGTCGGCACGCTGATCAAGCTGCGCGGCGCGGCCCGCAAGGCCGGGCTGTGGCTACCGCACATGCCCGCCGAATGGGGCGGGATGGGCCTCGGCCATGTGGCCTTGGCGATGGTTCAGGCCGAGGCGGCCAAGACCCGGGTGGGTCCGTGGGTGCTCAACTGCCAGGCGCCCGACGAGGGCAACATGCACACGATGCTGCACTGGGCCACTCCTGAGCAGAAAGAGAAGTACCTCAAGCCGCTGTGCGAGGGAACCACGTCGTCGTGTTTCGCGATGACCGAGCCCGAGGTCGCCGGCTCGGACCCGACACTGATCCGTACCCACGCGATCCAAGACGGCGACGAATGGGTGATCAACGGGCACAAGTGGTTCATCTCCGGCGCCAACCGAGCGAAGTTCGCGATCCTCATCGCCAAGACCGAGCTCGAGGTGCCGGAGGGATCGCGTGGGGGTAACACCGCGTTCATCGTCGACCTGCCGAGCGACGGATGGAACAACGTCCGCGAGATCGAAACGATGCACGGCCCCGGCGGCCACAGCGAGATCGTGATCGAGGATCTACGCGTGCACGATTCGCAGATCCTCGGCGGCCGCGGCAATGGCCACCGGCTCGGCCAGTACCGGCTCGGACCCGCCCGCCTCGCCCACTGCATGCGTTGGATCGCCCAGGCCGAAACCGCCCTCGACATGATGGTCGACCGCTCGCTCAATCGCTACAGCCACGGCAGCCTGCTGGCCGAAAAGCAAGGCGTGCAGTGGCTGATCGCCGACTCGGCGATGGAGCTGTACCAATGCAAGCTGATGGTGTTGCACGCCGCGTACAAGATCGACCGTGGTGACGATTTCCGTACCGAGGTGTCGATGGCCAAGCATTTCGTGGCCAACAGCTTGAACCGGATCATCGACCGCGCCATCCAGGTCCACGGTGCGCTCGGCTATTCCACCGACACGCCGCTGGCCAACATGATGCAGCATGCCCGCTGGGCCCGTTTCGCCGATGGCGCCGACGAAATCCACCAGATGCGCATCGCCGAGAACACCATCAAAGCATTCACCGACCACGGCACCACACGCACCGCCACCGGCGACCTCCCCGTCTGAACCGCGCACGATGGTGCGTTCTGGTCACGCGATCCCGGCTCTGCGCCGGGATTTCGTGACCAGAACGTCTCAGGTCTTAACGCGAGCTACGAGCGGGGCTTGGTCTTATCGGGGTCGTAGAACGGGAACCGCACCACCGCGGCCGGGATCCGCTTCTGGTGGCCGTCGATCTTGCCGACCTCGACCTCGGTGCCGATCGCGGCATACTCGGGCGACACCCTTGCCAGTGCGATGTTCGTCCCCAACCACGGTGATCGGCACCCCGAGGTGACCACACCGACCTGCTGGCGTCCGACGTGCACGCAGTCGCCGTGGTTGGCGACCTCGCTGCCACCCAGTTCGAGGCCGACCAGCATCGCATTCGGAGATGCGCTCCGCCGGCGTAACGCCTCGCGCCCTACGAACTCGTCACCCGAGCCGGAGCCCGAGCCGTCACCGCCGGGCCGGCCCTTGTTCAATGCGACCGTGAAGCCGATGCCCGCTTCGTAGGGGTCGATGGTGTCGTCGAACTCGTAGCCGGCGAACACCAGGCCCGCCTCGATCCGCACCAAGTCGAGCGCGTCGAGCCCGAGCGGCATCAGCCCGCGCGGGCCACCGGCGGCGAACAGTGCATCCCACACGGTCGTGGCCGTGGTGGGGTGGCAGAAGATCTCGTAGCCGAGCTCGCCCGAGTAGCCGGTGCGCGACACCAGCACCGCCGGGCCGTTGAAATCGAAGAGTCGGCCGATCGTGAAGCGGAACCACTTCAGCTCGTCGACCGACGGCTGGCCGGGCGGGGTCCAGATCACCTCTCGCATGATGTCGCGGCTGGCAGGGCCCTGCACGGCGACGTTGTGCAGTTGGTCGGTAGAGTGCTTCACCCACACCTTCAACCCGCGTTCGGCAGCGAGCTGGCGCAACCAGGTGCCGCCGTACTCGTCGCCGCCGATCCAGCGGAACAGGTCGGGGCCGAGCCGGAACAGGGTGCCGTCGTCGATCATCCCGCCCGTCGGCGAGCACATCGCCGAGTACACCACCTGCCCGACCGACAGCTTGCGCACGTCACGGGTGAGCGCGTACTGCAGCAACGCCTCGGCATCGGGCCCGGTGACTTCGAACTTGCGCAGCGGCGACAGGTCCATCACCACGGCCTGCTGGCGGCAGGCCCAGTACTCGCCGATCGTGCCGACACCGGAGTACGACGACGGTAGCCAGTACCCGCGGTACTCCGTCGTGCGCCGGGTCAGCGCCTCCCATCGGGGCGAGAACCCGGTCTGCTTGGTCAACGTCGACTCGGCATCGGGTGTCACGCGGTGGGCGATCGCTTTCGTGAAGGTGCGCGCCGCGTCGTAGACGCGCACGTGGATGTCGGTGGGGTTCCAGGCGTTGGTCGGGTCGACATCGTCGGGGCACGCCGATGTTGCCACCACCAGATCGCTCAGCGCCCGCATCAACACGTAGTCGCCCGGGCGGCTCTCGGGTTCGTCGAGGGTGATGGTGTTGCCGACGAGCATCGTGTTGTACCAGAGGTTGATCGCCGGCCAGCCCGGACGCCGCTCGATGCCGAACCGGTCGAGGGCACCGTTGAAGTTCTCCGAGCAGCTGACGTGCCCGGGATAGCCGAGGTCCTCGTAGTACTTAGCCGTGCACGCCACACCGAAGGTGTCGTGGCGGCCGACAGTGTCGCGGACCACTTCCAGTAGCGGCTGCATGTCCCGGTCGTAGTACTTCGACGCCAACCCGGGGCTGGGATAGAGCGCGCCGAGCAGCGACCGCGTGACCGTTGGATCGATACCTCGCTCGTGGCCGTCGTGCAGACGGCGAGCGTTGAACGCGAGCAGGTCGCTGCACTGGCGCCCCTCGACATC
>JANOKQ010000815.1:0-3041 GCA_031419375.1 Acidimicrobiaceae bacterium | reverse complement strand
GGCCCCGACGAGATCAAGCGGGCCGAGGCGATCGAGGCAAAGGCCAAAGGCCCCGAGATGCGCGGCCTGGAGGAAGTTTACGCCCGCGAAACCCTGGCGCTCCGCGAGTATCCCGACACCGTTGACGTGACCGTCCAGCCGACCGAGATCGACGAGGCCGTCGGCGAACAACACGTTCGCCATTGCGAGCAGGAACAGCGCGTCCGTGCCCGGGACGATGGGGATCCACTCGTCGCTCCGCTTCGCAGTCCTGGTGCGCACCGGATCGATCACGACGGTGCGGCCACCACGGTCTCGGATGCGGTCGATCTCGGCGAGGACATCAGGGAACGAGAGGATGCTGCCCTGCGACTCGGCCGGATTCGCGCCCATCACGAGGAAGTAGTCCGTCCGGGCGATGTCGGGGACGGCTATCTTCCACGCGTCGCCGTACATCAGCTGACACGCGACGTTCTTCGGCTGCTGATCCACCACCGACGACGTGTAGCGAGTGATCTTGGCAAGCATCGCGAACGCCCCGACGTAACGGCTCAGCGTGGAGCTGCGTCCGACAGCGTTGCCGGTACGAGCCGCGAGTGCACCCCTACCGTGGCGTTCGAGGACGCCGTGGATGATCTCCTCGCATTTGGCGAAGGCCTCCGTCCACGTCACCTCGCGCCATGTCTCACCCTCGCGGATCATGGGCGCCCGGAGTCGGTCGGGGTCGTTGTGCAACTTGCCGAGCGTGGTGCCCTTGGGGCAGATGTAACCGTGACTCCACACGTCGTCCTGGTTCGGTCTGATGCGGGTCACCGCCCCGTCTTGGACCTGGACCGAGATGCCGCACATCGCTTCGCACAGATGACAGGTTCGGAGGTGGGTCGATGCGCTGTCGTCGGTGTCGGTCGCACGGGACTCGGACATCGTCGCGCTCATCCGTGGCCCTCGTGGAAGTAACGGACGTGCATCCCGGCGTTGTCGAATGAGTAGAACTCGAGGCTGTTGTTGACGGAGATCTGCCCATCGACAACGCGCTCGTTGCCGACAGAGATCGCCGCCTCGTTGCTGTCAGTCACGAACACGTGCCGGTAGCGCAGCTTGACGTCGGCCTGATAGCCCTGCCACAACTGCTCGAGCATCTGCTGACCCGGATTCGGAGGCGCGCCGATCGGGAACTCGATGTCGAACCCAGCGGCCGTGAAGCGCTCGTAGGCCTGGAAGAATCTTTCCTTGTCGCCCTCGTTCCACAGGTTCGATTGCTCGACCAGGAAGTCGCGAGTGGCGAGCGCCGTCGGGTTCGGCTTCGGGCTCTGAGCGAAGTACCGCACGAGCAACTCACCGTCGCGGAACACGTAGCTGTGGATGCTGAAGTGTGGCTCCCCGCCCGGCTCTACAGGATCGACCTGCTCCAAGGCGGCCAACCTCGCCATTGTCGGCAACCGCAATGACCGGATACGAAACCCGCGTGGTCGACTGGTAGTTGTCCCACAACATCTCCATCGACTCCCACCCGTGCTGAGCGGGAGCGCCGACGGGCAGCTCCATCTGCAACCCGTTCGGTGCGATGTCGCGGTAGACCGCCATCATCGCATCGCGCTGACTGTCGTTCCACAGCTCGCCCTGGTGGATCAGGAACTCGCGAATGGCCGTCGATGATGGATTCATACGACCCCCAGAACACTGCTCGAAGGGCAGATGTCGCAAATCTAACAGTCGTGTCACCGTGAAGGCAGACCCACACGCGGACTACTGTGGGGCTGGATGACTCAGACATCGATCCAGAATCGTTTGCTCGTGCGCGGCGGTCACGTTGTCGATGGAACCGGTTCGCCTCCTGTTCGCGCCGACGTCAGGATCGCCGATGGACGCGTTGTCGAGATCGGACCCGACCTACGTCCTGACGGTGAGCGCGTGGTCGATGCCGATCAGGCGTTCGTGGCTCCTGGCTTCATCGACAGTCACACGCACTTCGACGCCTCGTTGTTCTGGGACGCATCGTGTGACCCAATGCCACAACACGGGGTGACGTCGGTGGTGATCGGTAACTGCGGGCTCTCGCTGGCCCCGCTTGTACCGCAGGCCCGCAAGGACGTGGTCGACGTGTTCGCCTACATCGAGGATCTGCCGGTCGCCGCCTTCGATTTAGCCGTCCCCTGGACCTGGGAAGGTGTCGCCGGCTGGCGTGAGGCGTTGGCCGAGCGGTCACCGTCGGTCAACGTCGCCTCGTTCGTCGGGATGATCCCGCTCCGACTGTCGGTCATGGGCGCCGAAGCGTGGGAACGGCCTGCGACACCCGACGAGCGGCGACAGCTCGCGGAACTGCTCGACGCCTCGATGGCGGCCGGAGCAATTGGGCTGTCGACGTCGTTCTTTGACACCGACGCGACCGGCCGGCCGGTCCCCAGCCAGGCGGCGGACGACGATGAATTGGCTGCCTTGTTCGACGTGTTGGCGAGCCGATCCGGGGTCTTCGAGTTCCTCCCCGATCTGACGATCCGAGACCGGATCAGAGACGTCGAACGCGTCGCTGCCATCGCCGGTCCGCGAGGTGTCACATGCACGTTCAACGGGCTCTACCACGACGCTGGGCGGCCGGACCGCGTCCACCGAATACTCGATCGATGCGACGAGATGCTGGCTGGCGGCATCTTCATGCATCCGCAGTTCTCACCGCGGTCGCTCGATATTCGCGTCAACTGGAACGGTGGCATGGCGTTCTACAACCTCGCCGCGACATGGCATCGGGTGCTCCAGGCCGACGCCGAGGGCAAACGCCAATTGTTGAGCGACGATTCGTGGCGGGCGTCGGCTCGTGCCGAGTGGGACGCCACGCGTCCCACGCTGTTCCCGTATCGCAGTCCGGAGTTGATCAAGTTGCGGTCGGCCGTGGACGCCGAAGATCAGCGGTGGGTGGGGTGCCTGTTCGCTGACCTGCTCATCGAACGAGGTGGCCACCCGTCGGATCTGATGGCCGACTGGGTGCTCGCCAACGACCTCAACCCCGACGTGATCGGGATGGCGGCCAACACCGATCCGGCAGGCATCGCCGAGGCGATGGCCCA
>JANOKQ010000814.1:0-2217 GCA_031419375.1 Acidimicrobiaceae bacterium | reverse complement strand
GTTGACGGTGGCGTTGTTCGGGACAGCGAATCATGTCGATCGCCTGGTGCGGGCGGTGAACCGGGTGAGCGCGGCGGATGCGGTGAAGCAGTTGGCTGAGCGTGGGTTTCGGTGGTCGACTGATGGTGGTGTTGACGGTGGGGTTGCCGGTGCGGTTGCCGGCGGATCAGGCGATGCAGGTGATCGGGGTGGTTCGTGAGGCGACGGTGATCACCAAGGGTGTGCCCCGGTCGCGGTCGGCTGCTGATGCGTTGGTGGAGGTGGTGTGTGGTGCCAGTGAGCATCTCCGTCCGAATCTGGTGGTCCATTGCGGTGAACCCGTCGATGCCGCCACCCGCACCACCGACCCCGATCCCGATGCGGGCGACGCCGTGCCTGACGTCGTGCGGTGTGGGGCGGTGTTTGATGATGGGCCCCCGATTGCTGATGAGATCGCTGATTGTTTGGCCTGTGATGGGTCGGTCACAACGGTGGTCGACACTGCTGATGGGCCGGTGGTGATCGATACCCGGCGGGCGCCGACCGCATCCCAACGCAAGAGTTTGGCTCTACGTAGCCGTACCTGCCAGTTTCCTGGCTGCGATCACGCTGGCGCCTTTGATGCCCATCACCTTGTCGAACACCACGACGGTGGTCGCACGATCCTGACCAATTTGGCCCGCCTGTGCTGGTTCCACCACCGGGCCGTGCATCTTCACCAACTGGTCGTCGCGATGGGCTCCGACCATCGCCTCGATGTCTGTTTTCCCGACGGAAAACCGGTCGATCACGCCATCGCTGACACCGAGTTCCTGATCCCCCCGCCGAAGCGACCGGATCTGATCGGTGGCCGCTGGTACGGCGACCGACTCGACCTCGACTACATGCTCTACAACTGGAACTGAGCGACCGATTGGGAGCCGACAACTCGGCGAGATTCGTGCGGTGGCGGCCAACCAGAGATCGGCGCGCCGACACCGATCAGGGCGACGGGGCGTTTCTGTACGAACGTGGTCGAACGGGCAAGGGTCGCGTGCGGCCGGGCGTGGATCCACGCGGCCAGGTAGTGCATTCTCGTTCCGCCGAGGCGCGCCTGTCGACGGATTGGGTGGGCGGCCCACCGTGCCACGAGGGTCACCGCGACGACAGTACCGATGAAGCTCAGCATCATCGCTGGGTCGTCGATCACCCGGTCGGGTTCGATCGTGCGGATGTAGGGCACGCAGGCGACTGCAAGTGCTGCCGAGACTGCGCCCAGCACGATCGTCCGCCGTGATGGCGTTGAGGACTCGACGCCGAGTGTTCCGTCGGCTATCGCACAGAGCATCACTAGTTCCATGACGAGGTAAAACGTCGAGGGGTTCACGCTGCCGGTGAGGATGAACACGATATTCAAGAAGAACCCCCAGCGAAGTGCCAGGCGCAAGCGCTTCCCGATACCGATCGCCAGTCCACACAGGATCTGGGTGACCATCACGACGAGCGCCACAAGTACTGCTGCCGGAGCGATGAGGTGGTCCATGACCGGACGGAAGAATGGCAATGCTGCGTCATGCTGTTCGGCGAGGTAGGTCCGGAGGCCGGCGCCACTCCACCACTCGCCGTCAATGAGCTTCTCGGAGCCTGCCCTGAGCCATCCGGCGGCAAGGAAGATCCGTACCGGGAGCAACATGATCGTGGTAGACGAGCCATGGTGGTGGCGATCGCGAACACCCAGCACTGGACCGTTCGCATGTCGTGGGCGTGCAGCGCGTGATCGTGGGGAGGTTGATCGTCGCATTCGTGAGGATCGATGATCGACGTAGCTGTCTGGTGTGAGGGCCATGGTGTGTCGACATGATGACAAATATTACGGTTGTATGTCAAGTGGCACGCAGGATCGATCAGGTGCGTCGGTTGGTTGTTCAACAGGCAGACGTCACCGCCGGCACCGACTTTGCTGATCACCCGCCAGGGCGCGTGCGATGCCGTCCGCCCAGATTGGCGCCCGGGTTGCCGTCTGGTGATTAATCCTATAAAGATGATCTGATTTGTCGACATTTGTATTCCGGGTCTTCGTTACGGACGCGACGCGACGCGTCGCGCCGGTCGGCCGGGCTTGTGGGCTGGGCCGTCGCCGTCGCCGTCGCCGCGTCGGCGTGCGCTCCGTTTTCTGACGCCGCGTCGCCCGCTCCGGCGTTCTCTAGCGCAGCGTCTCGTGCGGCAGCTGGGGGCGCCGGGCCGGGTGACGCGGCCCGA
>JANOKQ010000813.1:0-3912 GCA_031419375.1 Acidimicrobiaceae bacterium | reverse complement strand
TCTTCGAGGTGTCGACCGACAAGGTCGACACCGAGATCCCATCCCCTGTCGATGGCATCGTGGCAGAGATCTGCGTCGAAGAGGGTGCCACGGTGGCCGTCGGCACCGTGTGCGTGGTCGTGAACGCAGATGCCGACGTGGCTCCGGCCCGAGCAACAACGGCGACGGACTCGAACGAGAGGATGGCACCGGCTGCCATCCTCTCGCCGACCGGGCGGATCGCACCGTCCGGGCGGACCGGGCCGAAGCATCAGTTGTCGCCGCTTGTGCGCCGGCTCCTGCGCGAGCATCAGATCGATCAAGCTGATCTGCGCGGTACGGGTCGTGATGGCCGAATCCGCCGCGAGGACGTGCAAGCACACATCGTTGCGCGGACGACTCGCGCAGCGTCGCTGGTAACGCCGGCTGGCGTTGCCAGGGCGGCGGCTCCCACCCAGGCGGCTGTGATGATCGCGCCACCTGCGGAGACCGTGGTGACGTTGCTCGACATCGACATGGCTCCGATCGACCGAGTGGTGCGCGCCCTCGGCACCGCGTTCCACGCGCGTGAGGATTTCGAGCTGACACCCGCTCCGTTCATCGCGAGAGCTGCTATCGATGCCTTGCACCACCATCCAGAACTCACTGCCGCCGATTCCGCGACGCATGCACCGGTGCATCTCGCCGTACTCGGGACCACAGTCGATGCCGTAGCGATCGTGGCCCATGCCGATGCCAAACGGCTCGCTGCGCTGGCTCGCGGCATGCTCGGTCGAGACCGCGAGCAGGGATCCGATCCGGCGACTGGCCCCCTGCAGGCGACCTTCGCCCTCGCTATCGGACGAGCCGGCACCCAGACGCTTCGGCTGCCGCTTCGCCTGCCGCTTGGGGGCACCTGCCCGGTGCTGGCCGTGGGCGGTATCACTCGCCGGGTGGTACCAACGAATGACCAGCACGGCAACGAGAGCATCACGGTGACTCCAGTGGCGACCTTTGCATTGGCGCATCGCTCCGACATCGACGGTGCCCCCTTCCTGGCGCGTTTAGCAGAACTGATCCGTGCGCGACGGTGGGAGGACGAACTGTCATGAGCCCGACCGACCATGAGTGGATGGACCTTTCACGGGTCGTGCACCAAGAATCGACGACCCTGAGGGGGACCAAAGTGGATGTGCGCTCGAAAACGGTGAGAGGGGTTCGGTCGTGACGGATCTGCAAACCACGCTCGATACGCAGACGCGTCTCGACATGTATCGCTGGTTGATGCGGATGCGTCTGTTCGAGAAGCGGGTCTTCGACGTCTTCCTGAAGGGGATGACCGAAGGTCCGCTGCACCTGTCGATCGGTCAAGAGGCTGTCGCGACTGGATTCGGCGTGGCCGCCCGATCCGACGACTACTTCTACAACACCTATCGCGGGCACATCCAGACGCTGGTACGCGGCGTACCCATGGCCGGCCTACTCGCAGAAGTGCTGGGCCGAGAGACGGGTTTGTGTGGCGGCAAAGGGGGATCGATGCACCTCACCAGCCCGGCTCATGGTGCGATGGGCTCCTATCCGATCGTTGGTGCCCATCTGCCGCTCGCGGCTGGGGCGGCCCTGTCCGCGCAGATCAGAGGAACGAGTCAGGTGTCGGTGTGCTTCTTCGGCGACGGCTCCACCAATATCGGCGCCTTCCACGAGACCCTGAACCTCGCCGCCGTCTGGAAGCTGCCGGTGGTGTTCGTGTGCGAGAACAACCTCTACATGGAATACACCGCCATCGGCGAGGTCACCGCGGTCGAGCATCCGGCCGCGGACCGTGCCAGCGCGTATGGCCTGGAGAGGATCATCGTCGACGGCAACGATCCCGAGGCGGTCTACGACGTTGCGTGTCGTACCATGGAGCGCGCTCGCAGCGGCAGCGGGCCCTCCTTGGTCGAGGCCCTGACCTATCGCCATCACGGCCACTCGCGTGCCGAGCCGGGCAAGTACCGACCTGACGAGGAGGTCGCGCTGTGGATGACGCGCGATCCGATAGTGACGTACCCAAGACGATTGCTCGAGTGTGGCGTCGAGGAGGCAACTCTTGCCGCGATTCGCGACGAATGCGCAGCCGAGGTCGAACTCGCGTGCGAGGAGGCCTTCGCGGCCCCTCGTCCGCGACCGGAAGCTGCAATGGACAACCTATGGGCAGATGGAGGCTCGTCATGGCGGAACTGACGTATCGGGATGCCGTGCTGCGCGGCCTCACCCAGGAGATGGATCGCGACGAGCGTGTGTTCCTGATCGGAGAGGACGTCGCCAAGGCCGGCGGAGTGTTCAAGTGCTCCGACGGACTACTCGAGCGATTCGGGGCGAGCCGTGTGCGCGACACGCCGATCTCCGAGGAAGCAATCCTCGGGTTCGCAATCGGTGCTGCGATGACCGGCATGCGACCGATCGCCGAGATCATGTTCAGCGACTTCCTCGCGACATGCTGGGACATGGTGGCCAACCAGATGGCGAAGAAGCGCTTCTCCACCAACGGTCTCGTCGGCGTTCCGCTCGTGGTGCGCACCTTCAACGGTGCTGGGCTGAGGTTCGGGAGCCAGCACTCGCAGAGCCTTGAGAACTGGGCGATGTCCATTCCGGGCCTCAAGGTGGTCGCTCCGTCGAATCCGTTGGACGCGGTCGGTCTGCTCGCGGCCGCGGTGCGCTGCGACGACCCGGTGATCGTGTTCGAGCACAAAGCGCTGATCCCGACCAAGGGGGAGGTACCCGACGGCGAGATCATCGACACGCTCGGCACTGCACGGGTGGTGCGGGAAGGTCGCGACGTCACCATCGTTACGTTGGCAGCGATGGTTCCCCGCGCGCTCGAAGCTGCTGAGCAACTCGCTATGCAAGGCATCGACGCGGAGGTGATCGACCTACGCAGCCTCGTGCCGCTCGACACACGAACCATCCTGTCCTCTGTCGCCAAGACCTCGCGGCTCCTCACGATGGAGGAGAACCCGCGGTTGTGCGGATGGGGTGCGGAGATCGCCTCGATCGTCGCCGAGGAAGCCTTCTGGGATCTCGACGCGCCGATCGTGCGGGTCAGCACCCCGCACATTCCCGTGCCGGCGAGTGGTGTCCTGGAAGACGTCGTGCTGCCCTCATCGCAGACCATGGTGGCAGCGGTGCGCAAGCTCATGTGATTCGTCGCTGATCCTGGCCGACCGGTGGGTGATGCTCAGCCACCTCACACGCGGGCGGGCGCTGTTCGGGGCCGGTCCCGGCGCGCTGCCTTCAGATTCGTGGCAGATGGGCCTCGATCCGCTCGAGAATCGAACGGTGATGGACATTGCACTGGGGGCGATCGTCGGGTTGTTGGAAGGTCGCGAGCCGGTCACGGTCGAGAACAAGTGGTTCACCCTCAAAGACGCCCGACTTCAACTGCTGCCCTTCCGGCGTGAGTTCGACCTGCGTGTCGCGGCAATGACCTCGTCGGCTGGTCCGCAGGCGTGCGGCAAGCACGGCATCGGCATGCTGTCGGTAGCTGCCACTTCGACGGCCGGCTTCGATGCGCTGAAGGGTGCCTGGGGCATTGCCGAGAATGCGGCCGACGAGTTCGGTCGCACCGTCGACCGCTCCAAGTGGGCCGTCGTTGCGCCGATGCACATCGCCGAAACCGACGAGCAAGCGCGCAAGGATGTCGAACACGGCATGCGCGAGCGGCTGCACTACTTCAAAAAAACCGTGCCGCTGCCCATCGGTGCCGCCGCCGACAACGTGCCCGAAGCAATCGATGAACTCGCGTCCGGCACCGGCTTGGCTGTGATCGGAACACCCGACAAGGCAATCGCCCAGATCGAGCGTCTGTTGGAACAGACAGGCGGTTTCGGCGCGGTCTTGGTGCAAGCACACGACTGGGCCGACCCCGCGGCGACCTACAAGTCGTACGACCTCCTCAGCCGATACGTCATTTTG
>JANOKQ010000812.1:0-2822 GCA_031419375.1 Acidimicrobiaceae bacterium | reverse complement strand
GCCGCGTCCTCGACCGCGCAGAGCTCGACGAACGCCTCGACCTGTCGTTTCGTTTCGCTGGCGTCCCACCCGAGCTCGGTCGCCAGCAGGGCAGCCGTCCGCGGGGCGGCAGCGACTGCCGCGTTGCGGTCGAGCAAGCGGGCGCGTGTCCGCCGGCTCAGCACGTCGTCGACGCTGCGGGCCATTTCGTGGCGTGCCGCGTACACCGCTTCGGCCCCGAGGTAGGGAAGGCCTTGCGCGAGCGGCTGACCCAACGCCGGGTCGGAATCGGCAAGCTGGCGGACCGCTGCAGCGAAGGTTCCGTACCGGGAATCGAGATGCGAAGCCGGATCGCTCTTCGACGCAAGAAGGCGTAGGCGGCGCGTCCGGCAGCGCCCGCGACGCCCCACCGCGCGCATCACCACATCGACGGTGTCCTCGGCCATCTTCCGGTAGGTGGTCAGCTTTCCGCCCGTGACGGTGATCACGCCGTGCTCGCTGACCGTGACGCTGTGGCGCCGGGACAGATCGGCGGTACGACCCGCATCGACACCTTTGACGAGCGGGCGCAGGCCCGCCCACACCCCGGTGACGTCGTCGGTGGTGACCCCGGTCGTGACCGAGGCGTTCAGCGCCCGTAACACGTAGGCCACGTCGTCGGCGGTGCACTGCGGGTTGTCGAGCGGGCCGTCGTAGTCGGTGTCGGTGGTGCCGACGTAGGTGTGGGTGAAGGTGCCGTCGCCGCGTGGTCCCCACGGCACGACGAACAAGCTGCGCTTGTCTTTCGGCACCGGGATGACGACGGCGATGTCGTTGCGCACCTTGTCCCAGGGCACGGTCACGTGGATTCCCTTGGCCGGGCGGATGCTGTTGGGGTGGGCTGCCTCGTCAAGGGCGCGCACATCGTCGGACCACACGCCCGCCGCGTTCACCACCACCTTCGCCCGAATCGCAAACGCCTCGCCATCTGCTTCGACGGTGACCCCATCGACGTGCCCATCACCACCTCGGGTGAACCCGGTCACACCGCAACCGTTGGCGATCGCGGCACCGTGTGCAGCCGCGGTTTGCGCTACGGCCACGACGAGTCGGGCATCGTCGACGGCCGCGTCGAAGTAGAGGTAGGCGGCAAGCACACGCGAGGGTGCCATGGTGGGCATGTGCGCCAGGGCCGCAGCCGGTTTCAAGCGGCGATGGAGCTTGCCGATCCGCCACCCGCCGGTGAGGTCGTACATCCACATCGCCGACCCCAAAGCGCGGGCGATCTTGCGGCTGACCACACTCGCCGTCGCCGAATCCGGGCTCGAACTGGCGCGGTCCGGGCGACCGAGGACCGGGATCATGAACGGCAACACGCTGACGAGGTGGGCCGCGTTGCGGCGCAGACGTTGGCGTTCATGGAGCGCCTCGTACACGAGTCGGACGTCGCCTTGTTGCAGGTAGCGCAGACCGCCGTGGACCAACTTCGAGCTCTTCGACGACGTACCGGAGGCGAAGTCGTCGCGCTCCACCAGCGCCGTGCGCAGGCCGCGGCTGGCGGCATCGAGGGCGACACCGACGCCGGTGATTCCGCCGCCGACGACGACCACATCGAAGTGTTCCTCGCGCAGCCTGGCGAGCATGTCGGCGCGGTTGAACCGTCGACCGGATTCGTCGGATGGGGGAGCGGTGGCGGCAGACATCTGCGGTCATCGTAGGGATGCAGTCGGGTTGATCTCCACCCGTCCAGCAAGCCAATCTGCAAGCGTTGCGAACGAGCAACACATGTGAATAGCGTCCTAGCCCTATGCGTTCGCCCGCTGGTCTCACCGCAGCTTTCCGCCACGACGGCCTCAAACTCACCCCGCAGCGGCAACTGCTGGCCGCTTGCTGCACGGCAACGACACCCACCCGTCGGCCGAGGTGCTGCTCCACGCAGCGACCGCAAAGATGCCGGGCATCTCGCTGCGCACGGTGTATCAAACGTTCAACGATCTCGTCGCGATGGGCGAAAATGCGCCAGATCAGCGTCGAAGTCGGGTCGGCAAAGTTTGGCCCGAACCCCGATGATCATCACCATTCGGTGTGCTCGTACTGTGGCGAAGTGCGCGACGTGTACGTGGCCGAGATGGACCTATCATCGATCGAGCACCTCGGCGGCTTCACTGTCGATTCGATGGAGATCGTGTTCCGTGGTCGGTGCGCGACATGCCAACTGGACGCCCCATCGGTCCCGTGACCACAACTTCTGCGACTACAACAACCAGAAAGGAATCATCATCAGCCTGAACGGCAGCAAGACCCATGAGAACTTGAAGGAGGCGTTCGCCTGCGAGAGCCAGGCCAACCGCCGCTACCTGTGGTTCGCCCAGAAGGCCGACGTCGAGGGCTACCCCGATGCAGCGACGCTGTTTCGCTCGGTCGCCGAGGGCGAGACCGGTCACGCCCACGGCCACCTCGAGTTCCTTGCCGAAGTGGGAGACCCGGCAACGGGCGAGCCGATCGGCGAGACCGAGGAGAACTTCAAGTCGGCGATCGCCGGAGAAACATACGAGTACACCCAGATGTACCCGGGCTTCGCCAAGACCGCTCGCGACGAAGGACACGGCGAGATTGCCGACTGGTTCGAGACACTGGCCCGCGCCGAAAAGAGCCACGCCGGTCGTTTCAAGCAGGGCCTCGACGCCCTCGAAACGCTCTAGCCGCCACGCTTGGGGTTCGGTGCGGGTGCCATTCGGGTACATGCAAGAACCACAGGCTGCCGACCGACTGACTTCGCCCCCATGACGACAATCTACGACCCCAAGAACCCTGACTACCTCGACGAAGCCGACGTCCGTACCGAGCTCACCCGCGTGTACGAC
>JANOKQ010000811.1:0-1884 GCA_031419375.1 Acidimicrobiaceae bacterium | reverse complement strand
TGGCGATGGCATCGAGCGCAGTTGGGTCCTTGAGCGAACCGCGGCTTGCCACTCGCTCCGGCTCGGCACCGCGCAAGATCTGTTTGACGGGAACTTCGAGCTTCTTGCCAGACAACGTGGTCGGGATCGAAGCGACGGTGTAGATCACGTCGGGAACATGGCGTGGCGACACCTCGCCGCGCAGGGCGGCGCGAATCTCGCGCTCGACGCCGTCGCCATGAGTGGCGCTGGCATCCATCGCCACGAACAGGATCAGCTCGCCGGGACCATCGCCAGCGACGTCTTCGAGGTGGATCATCAGCGAGTCGGTGACACCCGCGACGCGCTCGACGACGCGGTAGATCTCGCTGGTGCCAATGCGCACGCCGCTGCGGTTGAGCGTCGCATCGGAGCGGCCGGAGATCACGCACGAACCGCGCTCGGTGATCGTGATCCAGTCGCCGTGACGCCATACGCCGGGGTAGGTGGAGAAGTACGCATCGGCGTAGCGCGAGCCGTCGTCGTCGTTCCACAACCCGACCGGCATCGACGGCAGCGGCGCAGTCACCACGAGCTCGCCCTGCTCCCCGGTCACCGATCGGCCCGCCTCGTCGAACGCCTCGATCCGCACGCCGAGCGCACGGCACGAGTTCTCGCCGGCCCACACCGGCACCAACGGGCACCCACCGACGAAGATCGAGCAGATGTCGGTACCGCCGCTGATCGATGACAGCATCACGTTCGCCGACACGGCCCGGTACACCCACCGGTAGCTCTCGGCGGGCAGCGGCGAACCCGTCGAACCCACAGCGCGCAGTGCCGACAGGTCGAGGTCGCGGCCGGGATGGAGGTCGGCGTTGCGGCAACTCGTCAGGAACGGCGCGCTGACACCGAACCAGGTCACGCGTTCTTCCGCCGCAAGCTGCCACAGCGCCATCAGGTCGGGAGAAGCGGGGTCGCCGTCGAACAGCACGATCGTGGCGCCCGTGAGCAGCCCCGAGACAAGGAAGTTCCACATCATCCAGCCGGTGGTCGAGAACCAGAAGAACCGGTCGCTGCGACCGATGTCGCCCATCAGCCCGACATCTTTGAGGTGCACCGCAAGGATGCCGCCGTGGCCGTGAACGATTGGCTTGGGCAGCCCCGTGGTGCCCGATGAGTACAGCACGTACAGCGGATGATCAGCGGGCACTTGGGCGAATGCGAGCTCACCGGGTTGCGAGCACAGCTCGTCCCAGCCGATCGTGCCGGCCGGCAGCGGTGTGTCGGGGTTCAGGTAGCGCAGCACCACGACCGTCTCGGTGGCGATCAGGCCCGCCCGGATCTGCTCGATCTCGGCACCGCGGTCGATGTCCTTGGTTCCGTAGCGGTAGCCGTCGACTACCAGCAGAACCTTCGGCGCCACCTGCGTGAGCCGATCGAGCACGGCTTGCACACCGAACTCGGGGGCGCAGGTGGTGAAGACCGCCCCAAGACTGACGGTGGCGAGAAACGCCACGACCGTCTCGATCACGTTCGGCAGGTACGCCCCGACCCGGTCGCCGACACCGACGCCCACCCGGTGCAGGCCGGCCCGGGCCGCCGCCACCTGGGAACGCAGTTCGTCCCAGGTGACCTCGTCGCGTTCACGGGTCTGCGAGCGAGCGATGATCGCAACGCCGTCGCCGGTGGTGCGCAACGCGTGTTCGGCATAGTTCAGCCGGGCACCCTCGAACCACCGGGCAGCGGGCATCTCCCCCGACAGCACCCGGTCGTACGGTTGCGCGGCCTGGATGTCGAAGAAATCCCACACCTCGGCCCAGAAGGACTCCAGGTTGTCGACCGACCAGCGCCACAGTGCGTCGTAATCGTCCAAGTGCGTACCGTGCCGCTCCCCCACTGCATCCATGAACCGTCCCACCATGC
>JANOKQ010000810.1:0-1773 GCA_031419375.1 Acidimicrobiaceae bacterium | reverse complement strand
GTCGCCCCGGCGGCGAAGTTGACGTTCGAGGCGAGGGGTCGCGTCTGCCCGCACGGGTAGACGGTGATGAACCCGGGTGCGGTCGGTTCGGTCACGGTCACGTTCAACACTGCTGAACCTGCGCCAGTCGCGACGCCACCGCGACCGGCGACCGGAAGGGGCCGGGTCACTCGAGCGGTCAGCGTCCCGCCGCCTTGGTGGAGTTGGTCGACGGTGGTCATGCCGGGCCCGGTGCGCGTTTCCATCAGGCGGGCGGGGGTCACCCCGATCAGCGATGTTGCTGTGGCGGGCATGTAGCCGGTCGTGTCGACGACGAGGTGGGTGGCAGCCGATGCGAAGATGCACACGGTTCCATCCGCAGCGAGCTTGGCGACGACGGCATTGGCGACGGTTGCGCCAGTGGTGAAGTTGACGTTCGATGCGAGCGGTCGCGACTGGCCGCACGGGAACACGGTGAGGAACCCGGGTCCGGCCGGTTCGGTGACGGTCACGTTCAGGACAGCCGAAGCGGCATCGGCGGCGACGCCTCCCCGCCCAGCGACCCGCAACGTCGTCGTCGAGCCAGCGGCGGCGTGTCCGCCGCCCTCGAACAGCCGGTCAGCGGTGGTCATCCCGGACCCGGTTCGTGTTTCCAGCAACCGCGCAGGCACCAGCCCGACGAGCGTCGGCGGTGCGTACTGGACTGACAACTCGATCCGCACGATCGCCGTACCAAAACCAGAACCCCCGGCACCGACGCCGAGGCAGGTCGTCGCCGAGGGGCACGAGATCGGTGAGATGACGCGGAAGTTTGCGGGTCCCTGCTCGCGCCACTGGAGCCCGCCGTCACCGGAGGTGTACACCCTCGTTTGATACTCCCATATCGAGTACACGCACAGGCTTCCGGTGCACGCCATTCCGCCGTTCGAGTGGGGGGCTATGCCCGACACCGGCGACCACGTTGTTCCCGCGTCGGAGCTCACGTACATCGATTTGCCGAGATCTGGCTCTTGCGCGACAGCGGTGCACCGGCTGACAGAGCAATATTCGATTTCGAAACCGATCGGAGAGAGTCCCGGCGCAGTTCCCGCTTGCCAGGTGGTGCCCCCATCGCGGGTCCTCCACAACGACGCTCGACCGGCACCGCCGGCCGGGCCCGCCGGATGCACCGACACCAAGCAAGTCATCGCCGTCTGGCATTCGATGGAGCCGAATGTTTGCGTGCTGGTGGTGACCGACTGCCAGCTGGCTCCCGAATCAGTCGAGCGGGACACATTTGACCGACCTGGGTTGGAGTCGGCAGCGAAGCACACGCCTCCCGGCAGGCACGTCATCGAAACGTTTTGACCAAGCGAAGTGTCGGTCGCGGCCCTGGTCCACGTCCGCCCCTGATCGGCCGATCGGGCGATACCCGATTCCGTGAATGATGACGAAAGTCGCCCGGCTGCGACGCATGAGCCGCCGGGGTTGCACGCGACATCGGCGAGGGTATCGAAACCAGCGGGTGGTGGCGTGTTCTGCCATGTCAGGCCGCCGTCATCAGTTCGTTTCAGAATGGGTGCGATTCGCGGCGTGGGGTCGAAGCGATCGATGTTGCCGACCGCAACGCACGACGTGGAGTTGACGCAATCCACTGACTGGAGGATCTCGGCCGACGCAGATTGGCCTGCCCTGGTCCACGTGCCCCCACCGTCGGCCGAGCGGATCACCCATGCTGCTGCGCCCAGCTCTACCACGGCCGGATTCGGGACACCGATCGCTACGCACACGAGACCGGCACAATCGATCTCGTCA
>JANOKQ010000809.1:0-2876 GCA_031419375.1 Acidimicrobiaceae bacterium | reverse complement strand
CCTCGATAGCGGCCTGGTAACGTACGACAGTTGTACGACACAAAGGACAATGTGGGATGTCGGTTGTCAGTATCAGAGACCTCGGGCGTAATCCGAGCAGTGTTGTCGATGAGGTCGCTTCAACGGGTCGACCTGCGCTCGTGACCAAGAACGGCCGACCGGTTGCCGCTCTCGTGCGGATCGACCAGGTCGGGATGGAGGACTGGGTGCTCGCTGCAAGTGCCGACCCAAAGATCGCCACCCACCTCGAACTGGATCCCGACGCCCTCATCGCCGCCGCCGCCACCCGGCCACGACCCGGAAGTTTCGTGATCGACGATTTGACCGACAGCGAGTCGGAACGGTTCTGGGCCGTGCTCGAACGGATCTGACCATGAGCGATGCCGCCAGGGCGGTCGTGATCGACACCAACATCCTGGGTGCGTCCCTTCGACCGGGCCACACTGAACTGTGGGATCTCGCTCAACCGTTCATCGGTGACGCGCCGATTCTGATCTCGCACGTCACAGCGGCTGAGCTGCGTTTTGGGGCCCTACTCGCTGGCTGGGGGCCGCACCGCCTGCGCGATCTCGACGAACGTCTCATCGCCGTCCAGATCGTGTGGCCAGGCCCCTCGCTCGTCGACATCTACGCCGGACTCCGGACCTCGGCCACCCGTGCGGGTCACCCCATCGCAGCGAAACACCACGAAGCAGACCGGTGGGTTGCCGCCACCGCCGTCCGCCTCGGCGTGCCCCTGCTCAGCGCCGACAACATCTTCGACAACATCGGCACCGTCGACTTTCGACACATCACCACGAGCAAGTAGCGCTCTCACCCAAAGATTGCCGAGACCAACCCTGTCGAGGTGATCCACACGGCGTGACCTTCTCGTTGAACGTCCGTGATGATCTCGCCCGCCGGCTCGAAGCTGCAGCGATGTCGCGCGGGGTCAGCGTCGAGACCGCGGTGGTCGAAGCACTCACGAACTGGGCGACCGGTGAAGCGATGCCCGAGTTGTCGTTCGTCGGCATCGGTGAGGGCCGCCCCGATCCTGCCGAGTCACACGACGCGATCCTTGCCGAGCACCTCGCAACACATCGTGATCATCGTTGACACCGGAACCTGGTCGCGGTGCCGAATCATCGTGCTCAGGTCTGTTCGTTCTCGCGATGGGCTCGACATGGTCCAGGTCCTACGCCATGACCGAGGCGCAGGACCTTGCCCGAGCAGCGATCATGTCGCGGATCGTGTCGGCGATGCGTCGTTCGTCAGCGGGCAACTCTGACTCGTGGACGGCGTCGGCGAAGGCATCGGGTAGTCGTTCGGCCAGCAACAGGATCCGTGCGCACGCCTCGTCGGGGTCGAGGCCGAACGGGCGGGCCATGCGTTCCCAGTGCCGGCGGCGCACGAACGTCGGGCGGTACTCCCCGCCGATCTTCTGGGCCATCCGGGCCTTGCGCGGGTGGTCGAGATGGGGGAGGCCTGATGCGACGTCGTAGAGCGGAGCGAGTCGGAGGCGGTGCCCGCTGAGCAGCAACGAGTAGTTCTTGGCGTGCCCGTCGGTGGACAGCACCAGCCAGTTGTATGCCAGGGCGTCGTAGAGCCGGACTGCGTCGCCGTTTCCGGCCACCTCACGGACGAGCCGTCCGAGCTGCTCGGCACCTGGACCTCCGTCGACTTCATACTTGCAGTCGGGGTGGATGCTCAGCGCCTGGCAAAGATCTTCCTGATGGACCCGGACGATCCCGCCGGTGTCGTCGACGATCCGGTCGTAGCGTTCGACCACGAGTGCCCGTTGGTCGGCAAACGTGCGAATCGACGTGGCGGCGGAGATCAGGTCGAGCTTGCGGGCCGCGGCAAGGCAGAGGTGCTCGTTGATGTCGACGTCGTCGAGGCCACCGATCGCAGGCTTGATGATGTGGGTAGTCGGGGTCGCTCCGTGAGGCACTCCCCACCGATCGCTGGCGCGGTCATGCAGCAGAGCGATTTTGGCCTGTGCGCCGGCAAGACTCCATCGGCCTTCCGGCTGTGGACGCCACGCCGATGTGTCGCGTTGGATGTCGCGGAGGAAGTGCGCGATGTCGTCGTCATCGACCCATCCCACATTGCCGGGCAGCGACTCCTCTGGAGTGACTCCTGCATCGACATACTGGGCGGCGCCCGCCACGTCGGTTCCGACACCACGCAACAGACCGGCGACATCCGATGAGGAGCATCCGAACTCTCGCGCCCAGCGCTCGAGGACCCGGTCGTTGTCGGGGAGAAGGCCCCACAGGTAGGGATGGACGGTCACGTGCGAGTACGGCGAGATGCGCAGCGGCATCGACACCGAAAGGGGCGTCGAAGCTGGGTCGGTCGCGTAGTCGGGGTCGTAGCTGAATCTCAGGCTGCGCCGGTCTGTCGCGTCGAGGGTGCCGACGAGTCGTTGGCCCATGTAGGCCGATAGAGCGGTCACGGGCCATCACCCAGCAGCCGGTCGAGATCGATGGCCGCGTCGTCGGTTGGGGCCGTTACTAGGTCGACCACCATCCCCAGCGCAGCGATCGCTCGGAGGGCGGTTCCGAGTTCTACGGTCGCCTTCCCGCGCTCGAACGTGATAACCCACTGGCGGCTGGTCCCGATTCGAGCGGCGAGTTCGGCCTGCGTCCAGCTGCGTCTGAGCCTGGCGTCTCTCACAGCGGCGCCGAGATCTCGCGGGGTCCGAACGATCATGAATGTCAGCGTAACGTTACATTTCTCAGATGTCAACGATAGCTGACATCTTGCAGGTGTCGTCTACAGGCGTTCGATGATCGTGCCGGTGCCGATGCCGCCGCCGCAGCACATCGAGATGAGGCCGTAGCGGCCGCCGGTGCGCTCGAGTTCGTACAGGGCTTTGGTGATCAAGAACCCGC
>JANOKQ010000808.1:0-3693 GCA_031419375.1 Acidimicrobiaceae bacterium | reverse complement strand
CGCCCGCTGCCTCGGTCGACGTCGCGATTGGTGATGTCCTGCCCGAGGATTTCCGCGACTTCCTGGCCAGCGAGTTCGGCGTCGCGGTCGAAGACGCCAGTGAGCTGGCGGACTCGTTCGAGACCCTGGGGGCCGTCGAGGACGAAATAACGCTCCAGCGGTCGAACTGGAGCGAGGACGCGGAGATCGGCGTCTACCTGGGTCGACGTCCCGACGACGCGGGCGACATCAGTACTGACCTGTGGCCGGTGGGGGTAGCGGTCTGGGTCGTGGACGTCAACAATGCGGGGGTCTTTCGGGGGGCGGGCTTGGGTCTCGTCGGCCGGGTCGTCCTCGTGTACGACGCCGGGACGGGCGAGTCCCTGACCTACTTCGAGTCGGCACCGCAGGGATCGTGACGTGACACCCGATGCAGGTTCGTTTCCGAGCCGAACGGCTAGCTCCGTCCGGTGGAAATGGCCGTCAGAACCTGTGATCTGGCCCGAACGCCCCGAGTCATCGCTATCACAACGCCTGCCCCTACTACGGCCGTCCTGAAAGGATCCCACCATGTTCCGGAACCCACTGTTCGCAATCGTGATCCCAGTGTTGGTTATCGCGTCCTGCTCATCGTTAGCCGCCGAATCAACTCTGGTCGACACTGCCTCGACCTCGGAGGCACCGACATCTGCCGTCCAAGCACCAACCACCATGACAGAACGTCCGGTGGCCTCCCCGACGGAGAGCGACGTCGAAGAGCCACCGTCACCTAGCGTCGTCCAACCCTCCAGGTTCGAAGACGTGCACGGCTGGATCGCCTTCCGTAGCGAAGACGATCTTGTGGCCGTCGATCCAGCCAACCCCGCCAACCGGGTCTCGTTCGGATCGTCTGGCGGAGCCGACCCCATCGGATGGTCAGCGGACGGAACGCGTCTTCTGCTGCGACCACACCCCGAGCTGTTCGTTGAATTCGACGGCGGGTGGTGGATCGGGACGTCGATAACCTCAACCTCCCCTCTCGATGGCTTCGTCCTGAACTCGGACGGCTCGAGGACGCGACTCACTAACGAACGAGACAATGGCGCCACCTGGGGCTCGTTCTCGCCCGACGGCACGAAAGTCGTCTACGCCTGCTGCGGCTCGGAGCTTGGCCCGTACATCGTCGATGCCGACGGCGGCCAGCCTCGATTGCTCGGGGAGCCCCGGCCTGGTGGCGAGCAGCTTTCCGAGTGGGCGGCGTGGTCCCCAGATGGCTCACGGATCGCGTTCGTTGATTTCTGGGAAAACCACCCCACCTATGGGCAGCACGCCTACACGTTGGTCTTCCTCGACCCGGACACTGGTGACACGCTGGGTGACGTGATCAACGTGGCAGCAGCGGGTCTCGCCTGGTCGCCCGACGGCTCGCAGCTGGCCTTCTGGGCCGTCGTCCCTGACGAAGACGCCGACCCCTCGAACGCGACCCTGGGGCCGGGTGGCGACTTCCCCGCGCAGATCTTCGTCATCAACGCCGACGGTTCGGGATTGCGCCAGCTCACGCACGCGGGAGACAATCGGTGGCCCACCTGGTCCCCGGACGGATCGCGCATCGCCTTCGCGCAAGGTCAGTTGACGCTCAAGACGGCTCCCGACGGGTCCCAAGCCGCCTTCGTGCAGCCCGGCACCCGACAGCTGTTCACCATGGCTTCGGACGGGACGGATGTCCAGCGGGTGGAGGGAGTCAGTCTCGAAGGACCGATCGCCTGGAACCCGGCACCATGATCCGCCTCAGCGTGGCAATGGCAACCGCCCTTCTCCTCGGCGGCTGCCAGACCGACGGTGCCGCCGCCCCGAGCAGCGAGCGGCGATCGAGTTCCGCTCCGTCGACGAACGAGCCCCGCTCGTCGCCTCAGACCACTCCGACGCTGACGCCGATTGACACTTCCTCCTGGCTCCCCTTCGTGTCGGAGCACTACGGGTTCAGCATCGCCTATCCGCCCGACTGGGAGGCCAACCAAGGTCACGGCGACTGGACCTTCCCCGAAGACACCGCCTGGCCCAGCGGCGTAGAGATCTCCGACTGGTTCTATCTCGACGACCCCGAATTTGGGGGCGTGGCGGCGTCGGTCTGGTCGGTTGCGCTGGAGCCGGGCACGTCGGCCGACGAGTGGTTCGGGGACTACTGCGCCGTCGAAGCGACGCCGTGTAACGGTAACGAGCCGTCGGTTGCCGCAAGCCTCGACGGCCACGCCGGCCGGCTCGTCCGCGCCTCGGATCCGCTGGCGTACTTCGGAATCGGCGACCAGCTCTACATGCTTGCCGTCTGGCAACCCGAGGACCACCCCTCGGTCGAACGGTATGGTGGCGGCCGTCACCTTCTCGAGGCGTTCCTGACCACCATGCAACTACTGCCCGCTGAGCAGTTGGCGAGTCCACCTGAGACCACTGACGTAGTCGACAGCTGGCTCGACACCTCGACGTGGGCGACCCACGTTTCGGAGCGGTACCAGTTCACGATCGGCCACCAGGCGACGTGGACGGTCCTTCAGTCCTCGCACGACTGGAGCCAAGAGACCGATTCAATCAACTGGGACAGCGGTGGCATGGAAGTGTTCGTGCCGCCCGACGACACGCTCTCGATGTATCTGGCCGCGTGGTCCGTCGACGTCGACCCCGCGACGACCCTCGCAGAATGGGTCCAGGCGTTCTGTGACCAATATGTGGCGTCGTGCACCGACGTCGAGGGAATGTCGGAGCCGGCGTTCGCGAGCGATGGCGACCGCGAGGGGATCCTCATTGCGTGGGACGACGGGATATCGGCCTTCTTCCCCGCTTGGTACGACGAGGCCGAGGCCGGATCGATCTGGGAGCAGCCGGCTCCGACCGACGGCCGCATCTACATCGTTGAAAGCGGGCGGCCTGACGGCGGTCCGTACCATGCCCGGGAGTTCGTCGAGGCGTTCTCTACGTCGCTCTGCGTCGGCTGCGAAGCCTGATCTATGGGGCGCACCCCCAACCACGGGTTGCGATCCGGCGATGACGGCGTGATCGGGAGCCAGGCGGCCGTGGGGGCGTCGACGAGGTTCGACGACTTCAATCCGGAGCAATCGCCGAACCCGTTTCGGCTGGCGGCGTTGCTGACTCACGATGCCGAGGCGGCCCCGACATCGCGCAGCACGTATTCGCCAGGATGTGTCGGCGCGGGCAGGTGATCGAACGCCCCGGTGACTCCGCCTTGGCGACCCCGACTGCCGCATAAGGGTGCTCGGCGTAACTGCCGACCGACGCCGACGGCGATAGCCGCTCCCCGCGATGGGCGGCCTGACCGTCGCGGGGACCCCCTTCGGCTGCGACACAGCCACAGCCATCCGGCCGCTTTCGACCCGCTCAATAATCGCTGCCTCTCGTCCGATCCCGACGCCAGCACTACCGGCGAAGTGGAGCGATCGACCGGCGTCGAGAGCCGCCCATATCGACAGCACAGATCCGCAGGCACGGGGCACCGCGAGGGGCGCACCGATCGGCGCATCTGGGCCTGTCCCGCAGCCGGCGGTCGGGGACGGTTTCCGCTGAGCGAGATCGCGCGGGTAGGGAGTCGACGAAGCCGGCCGAGACGCGCCCGTCTTCCACAGCAGGTGATCCCCAGCGGCACACGGCCGCGCACATGCTGTCGAGGCCAGATCTCTCGTCGCCGATCTAGGAGGCGTTGAGCAAGTAGCGGGTGCCGACGACGCT
>JANOKQ010000807.1:0-8543 GCA_031419375.1 Acidimicrobiaceae bacterium | reverse complement strand
GCCCGGGCTGCGGCTCGCTTTACGCATGGGTCAGTGGGTTGTGGGTGCCGCTGATTTTGCTGACCCGCGGGGTCAGCAACGCGTCCAACACCTGGCACGCTTCGTCGAGCATGTCCATCCGCACACCCGTGCGAGGGAAGTCGATGCCGTACGCAGCGTGCTCGGCCTCGTTCCATGCGGCGCCGATACCGATTTCCAGACGACCCCGCGACACGACGTCGAGCGTGGCGCAGATGTTGGCCAGGAGCGCGGGGTGCCGGTACGTGTTGCCCGAGACCATCAGCCCGAGTCGCAGCCGCGACGTGACGCCCGCCAGGTACGCGAGTGCGGTCCAGCCCTCGAAGCACGGACCCGTCGGGTCATCGGAGTTGATCGGGTAGAAGTGGTCGAACAGCCACCCACCGGTGACTTCCGGCATCTCGTCCGCCGCTCTCCACAGCTCTTCGATCGGTGCCCATTCGCTGTGCTGCGGCATGGTCTTGAACGTGATTTTCACGATGGCCCCCTCGCTCACGGCGAGCGTAGCAAATCGTCGTCAGTCTCCTAGCGACGCCTCTGCTACGCTCAGAGGATTCGCCCGGCGGGGGTCGGGCGACACTCTTCGATGGGGGACCTCGTGAACGACCCGGCCCGTGCCACCAACCCGCTGCTCTCGAGCACGAACAAGCTGAAGCTCGGCGTGTTCGGCGTCAACGTCAGCGGAGGCTGCTCGATGACCGACATGCCTGAGACGATCAAGGTCGAGTGGGACGAGTCGGTGGCCATCGCCCAGGCCGCCGAGCGGGCCGGCATCGAGGCCGTCATCCCCGTGGCCCGGTGGAAGGGCATGGGCGGCAAGGTCAACTTCAATCACCGCAACTTCGACCCGTTCACTTGGGCCGCCGGACTGTCCGCCGTGACGTCGAAGATCGGCATCTTTGCCACGTTCCACGTGCCCACCGTTCACCCGGTCCGCGCCGCCAAGGAGGTGGCCACGATCGACCAGATCTCCGGCGGCCGCTTCTGCCTCAACCTCGTCGCCGGCTGGAACGACAAGGAGATCGGCATGTTCGGCGCACCGCAACTCCCCCACGACGAACGCTACGACGTGGCCGACGAGTGGATCAGCCTCTGCAAAGAGTTGTGGACCCGGGACGAGGAGTTCGACTTCGAGGGCCGCTACTTCCGCAGCCCCGGTGCATACTCATCACCGCATCCCGTGCAGGCCCCTCACCCCGTCCTGATGAGCGCCGGCAACAGCGAGCGCGGCCAGCACTTCGCCGCCAAGCACACCGACCTCAACTTCGTGGTCGCGCCCGACATCGAGACCGCAGGTGCGATCGCCAAGAACGTCAAGACGCTTGCTCGCGAGACCTACGGCCGTGACATCCAAGTGTTCGGCCAGGGGTACATCGTGTGCCGCGACACCGAGGACGAGGCGCTGGCCTACCGCGACCACTACGTCAACGACGTCGGCGATTGGGAGGGGGTCGGCAACCTGCTCGACGTGCTCGTCCCGAACTCTCAGAGCGCTCTCGGTGACGGTTGGCGCTCGATGGCGGCCAACCTCATCGCCGGTTACGGGGCGCTGCCTCTGGTCGGCACGCCGGAGCAGGTGGTGGCCGGGATGAAGTCGTTCTCCGATGCGGGTCTCGACGGCATCACCATCAGCTGGGTCGACTACCGCGCCGGCCTCGAGCAGTTCGACCGTGTGCTGCGTCCGATGCTGATCGACGCCGGCCTGCGCAACGCCTGAGTGCAGGGCAGCCGGTCAGGCGTGGCCGGCTGCGGCGAGCGCGCGAGCGGTGAGGGTCTGCGCCAGGTGACGGCGGTAGTCCTCGGTGGCGTTTGCATCGGCTAGCGGCTCGGTCCCCTCGATGACCAGCTCCGCGACGCGAGCCGCCGACTCGCCGGCTGCCAGCGCCGCTGATGCCGCGGCGGCGAAGTGCGGAACGCTGCCCATGTTGACCAGCGCGATGCCGGGATCGGAACCGAGTTGCACGGCCACACCGACGATGGCGTAGTCCATAGCCCGCCGGCAGAACTTCTGGTAGTTCCACCCTGCCGTCTGTTTCGGGTATCGCACCTCGATGAGCATCTCGCCGTGGGCGACCGCCGTCTCCATGAACCCGAGGAAGAAGTCGGACGCGGGCACCTCGCGACGCTCACCGTTCGCCCCAGCGATGACCATCGTCGACCGCAGCGCCAACGCAGCAGCGGGAAGGTCGGCAGCCGGGTCGCAATGGACCAACGAGCCACCCATCGTGCCGCGGTTGCGCACCTGCGGGTCACCGATCTGGGCAGCGATGTGAGCCAGCAGTCCGACGTGCTGGGCGAGCAGCGTCGACTGCTCGACCGAACGGTGGCGTGCGAGCGCACCGATGACCACGTGATCACCTCGGTCCTCGATCCGTGACAGCTCGTCCAGCCGACCGATGTCGATCAGCACCGACGGCGTCGCCAGCCGCAGCTTCATCATCGGCAGGAGCGAGTGCCCACCGGCGATGAGCTTGCCGTCGTCGTGCTGACCGAGCAACGAGAGCGCGTGCTCGATCGATTCGGCCTCGACGTAGTCGAACGCGGCGGGGATCATTGGTGCGCTCCGGTCGTCGCAGCGCGATCGGGCACCACACCGTCGGGATGTTCAGCGGCCCAGCGCACCGAGTTGACGATGGTCTGATAGCCGGTGCAGCGGCAGAGGTTGCCCTCCAGCGCATGGCGGATCTCGCTGTCGGTCGGGTCGGCGTTCTCGGCCAACAGCGCCGTCGAGGCCATGATCATCCCCGGCGTGCAATACCCGCATTGCAGCCCGTGTTCCTGGTGAAATCCCTGCTGCACAGGAGTGAATTGTTGGCCCGGCCCCGTGAGCCCCTCGACGGTGGTGACCTCGCCGCCGCGCACCTGCACGGCGAGCACAGTGCACGACTTCACTGCGGCCCCGTCCAGGAGCACGGTGCAGGCACCGCAGTTGGACGTGTCGCAGCCGATGTGCGAGCCAGTCAGCCGGCGAACGTCGCGCAGGTACTGGACGAGCAGCAAGCGCGGCTCGACTTCATCGGTGTGCTGCTCTCCGTTGACAGTGAGCGTGATCTCGACTTTGCTCATGGGACCTCCGGGAACCTTGCTCATGCGACCTCCGAGCTGGTGATGGATCCGCCGTTGGCCGATGCGTCGGCCAGGACGCTCCAGACGGCGAGCGGGGTGATCGGCATGTCGAGGTGCCGCACACCCAGGTGGCTGAGCGCATCGACGACGGCGTTGACGACGGCAGGGGGCGCGCCGACCGAGCCGGACTCGCCGATGCCCTTCGCGCCGAGCTGGTTGTTCGGCGTTCGTGTCGTGATGCGACCGGAGACGAACGATGGGAGGTCGCATGCTGCCGGCACGAGGTAGTCCATCAATGTGCTGGTCTGCGGGTTGCCGGACTCGTCGTACGCGACACGCTCGTACAGCGCCTGGGCGATGCCCTGGGCGACGCCGCCATGGACCTGACCTTCGGCGAGCAGTGGGTTGATGACCGTGCCGCAGTCGTCGACGAGGTACATCCCGCTGATCTCGATTTCGCCCGTGCCCCGATCGATCTCGACGGTGCAGCAGTAGGCGCCCGACGGGAAGCTGAAGTTGGGGACCTGTTGGAACACGGTGATGTCGAGCGAACCGGGCTGGGTGCCGGTCGGGATCTCGAGCGGCTGGAAGCTCTTCCAGGCGACCTCACTCCACGGCACCGAGCGACTCGGGGTGCCGTTCACGATGAACCCGTCGCCGTCGAGCACGATGTCCCCGGCGTCGGCTTCGAGGAGGTGGGCGGCGATCGCCTTTGCCCGTTCGACCACTTGCACGCTGGCGTTGCGAACGCCCTCGCCGCCTACTGCGGTGGCCCGTGAGCCCATGGTGCCGATGCCTTGCGGGATGGTGGCCGTGTCGCCGTGGCGCACGCTGATCTTCTCGAACGGGATGCCCAGCTCGCCCGCCGCGATCTGCGCGAAGGTGGTGACTGTGCCCTGCCCGTGCGGCGACGCACCGGTGTAGATGATGGCGCTGCCGTCGGGTTGCACCCGCAGCTGCACGGACTCCCACGAGGCGAGGTGACCGAAGGCCTCGAGCGATCCGGGCGGACCGAAGGCGGCGATCTCCAACCACGTCGAGAACCCGATGCCGAGGAGCTTGGCGTTCGGGTCGTCGCGTCGAGCCGTCTGTTCCGCCTTCAGTGCGTCGTAGTCGAAAAGGGTCAGCAGCTCGTCCATCGCTGCGGCGTAGTTGCCGCTGTCGTAGACGGCCAGCGGTGTGTGCGTCGCGTACGGGAACTCGTCGTGACCGATGAAGTTGCGTCGGCGCACGGCCACGGGGTCGAGGCCGAGCTCGTCGGCAACGAGGTCGACGGTGCGCTCGATCAGGTAGCTGGCCTCCGGCCGTCCGGCACCTCGATAGGCGGCAACGGGCGTGGTATTGGTGACCACGTTGCGCCACGACACGGCGACGTTCGGGATCTTGTAGCACCCGGCCGACATCGCGGTGGTCAGCACCGGGAGCCCCATCCCCGTGGGGTCCGGATAGGCGCCCTGGTCCTGGGTGACGCGCACCCGGAGGCCGAGCAGCGCCCCCTCGTCGTCGAAGGCCACATCGACCTCTTGCTCCTGCGCCCTGCCGTGGTACATGAGCACCTGGCACTCCGAGCGAGTCTGCGTGTAGCGCACCGGACGCCCGAGCTTGCGCGACAGTGCGCACGACAGGAACAGCTCGGGGACGAAGTTGATCTTGGCGCCGAACCCACCGCCGACATCGGGCGTGATCACCCGCATCGTGTCCTGCGGGATCCCGAAGTACGCAGCCACTGTGTTGCGGAGGTGGTGGGGTGCCTGGAACGTGGCCCATAGGGTCAGGCCCGACGGACCCCAGTCGGCCAGGCACGCGGTCGGCTCGATCGGCACGGCCGCACAGCGGTTGTTGACCAGTTGGAGCGACGCCACGTGGGGCGCGGCGGCGAACACCGCGGCGAGGTCGTCGACGAAGGGCTGCTCGAAGACCGTGTTGCCGGGCAGCGCACCGTGCAACACCGGCGCACCGTCGGCCAGTGCTGCGGTCAGGCTCGCCGCCACCGGCAGCGACTCGTAGTCGACGACAACGAGCTCGGCTGCGTCCGCGGCGATGAACTTGTCGGTGGCCACGACCACGGCGACCGGCTCGCCGACGAAGCGAACCACGTCGGTGGCGAGCAGCGGTCGTCCGAGGCCGGGAAGACCCAGTGTCGCCATGCCCTCGATGTCGGCTGCGGTCCAGACCGCCAGCACGCCGCGACATGCTGTGGCAGCGGACGTGTCGACGGCGACGATCCGTGCGTGCGCTTCAACAGATCGGACGAACGTCATCACCACTGTTCCCGCCACCGAGATGTCGTCGACGAACTGGCCGCGCCCGGTGATGAGGTTCGGATCCTCCTTGCGAAGCACCCGTGCACCGATCATTGACATGCACGTCTCCTCTCGAAGCGGCCCGCTGCGCGCGCCGGCCTACAGATCTCCTTCATCCGCCCAAGCCCTCGGCGGCCTCCTGGCGACGCCGCCGTCCGGCGAGTCGCACCGTACGCCGTTCGAGCAGCTTCGACATGCCGACCGCGACGATGAGCGCCGTACCGAAGAAGACCTGGTTCAGCCAGCGGTAGCTCTGCAACGCCAGCTCGACTCCTTTGACGAGTGACAGCAGCACCCACACCGCGGCCACCGTGCCCCAGACGTTGAACCGACCCTTGAACTGGGTGGAACCGAGGAACGCAGCGGCGAAAGCGGACAGCAGAAACGGGGCCCCGGTGTTCGAGTTGCCGGCACCAACGCCCGCTGTCTGCACGACCCCTGCAAACCCGGCGATCAGCGCACTCGTCACTAGGGCGAGGAACGTGTACTTGTTGGTCTGCACGCCGGCCAAGCGGGCAGCGTCCTGGTTGTCGCCGGTGGCCTGCAGGTAGCGGCCGATCGGGGTGTGCTCGATGACGTACCAGACGATGAACGCCAGGACGACGAGGTACAGCACCTTGGCCTGCAGGCCGAAGATCAGCTCGCGGCGGGCGAGGTCCTTGAACTCGTCGGGGAAGCCGGTGATCTGCAGACCCCCGGAGCGCCACTCGGCGTACGCGCTCAGTACGGCCCCGACGCCGAGCGTGGCGATGAACGAGTTGATCCCGACCTTCACGACCAGCAGACCGTTGAACACCCCGGCAATGAGCGCAACCACCAGTGCGGCGGCGAGCGCGGTGTAGACGCCCCAGCCCTTGTCGACCACGAGCCACGACGATGTGATCGCCGATGCGCTCATCACCCCTGCGATCGAGAGGTCGAACGCCCCCGCGAGGAGCGGAACGACAAGGCCGACGGCGACGATGGCCGGGACAGCGAAGGAGATGTTGAGCACGGATTTGTGCGTGTCCCACGAGAACCACAGGTCGGGAACCCAGAGCGCGAACAGCAGGAAGCCTGCGGCGTAGATGTAGACGATCGAGGCGCGGGCCGGGGAGATGCGGCTGAACGCCGAACGCCGCGAGCCCGCGAGCTCGTCTGGGTTCGGGTCGGCGGCAGCTGGTTCGGTCTCGGTGCTCATGGTGGTCTTCGATCCTTGCTGCAGCCGACTGGGTTCGAGGGTGGTCATCGCAACATCCATTGGACGATGGCGTCGGCGGTGAGCTGGTTGCCGCGGAGCTCGGTGACGGTCCTTCCAGCGCTCAACACGATCACGCGTTCGCACAACTCGGCGAGCTCTTCCGCTTCCGACGAGCACACCAGGATGGCCAGCCCGTCACCCGCCGCGTCGCGGAGCAGCCCGTAGATCGTGCTCTTGCTGCCGACGTCGACGCCTTGCGTGGGTTCGTCGAGGACGAGCGCGTAGGGCTGCGTCCGGAGCCAGCGCGCGATGACCGCCTTCTGCTGGTTGCCGCCGCTCAGGGTCTCGAAGAGTCGCTCTGGCTCGGCGGGCCGCAGCTCGACGCGATCGGCCCAACGGGCCACGTCCTCGCGCTCGGCGCGTCGCGACAGCCGGCCCTTGATGAACAAGGGACGCAACCGGCTGAGGCTGATGTTCTCGCGAATGCTCTGGTGACCGATCGATCCGTACCGCTTGCGATCGGCGGGCACGAGGGCCATGCCCACGCGCACGGCGCTGAACGGATCGTCACCGAGCGCCTTGCCGCGAACGGTTACGGTGCCGGCGGCGCGGTCGCGAGCGGCGAACAGCAGGTTGGGGAGTTCGTCGCGACCGGAGCCGACAAGGCCGGCAACGCCGACGATCTCGCCGGCATGGACGGCGAGGTCGAACCCGGCGAGCTGCGCGCCCCACAAGCCGGTGGCCACCAGCACAGGGTCACCGCCCGCAGAGTCGTCACTCGGCACGTGCTCGTGCAGTGCCCGCCCCACGATCAGCTCGATCAGCGAGTCGTGCGTCAGGTCAGCGACCGCGCCGGCACCGACGACTCGTCCGTCGCGGAGCACCGTGTAGTCGTCGGCGATCTCGAACACCTCGTCGAGACGATGAGAGACGAAGACCACACCGGCTCCCCGCTCGCAGAAACGGCGCACCGCTTGGAACAGCCGAGTGACGTCGGGCCGGGCCATCGTCGCGGTGGGCTCGTCGAGGATCAGCAGACCGCCTCCGTCGTCGTCCCATCCCTCGAGCGCTCGTGCGAGGGCCACGATCGCCCGCTCCGATGCGCTGAGCTCGCCGACGGGAATCCGTGGATCGAACCTCGCACCCAACGCCGTCAGACTCGTGCGAGCCCGGGCGGTCTCGGCCTTCCAGCGAACCCGGCCGAACGCGCCGGTGTGGAAGCCACGGCCCAGCGCCAGGTTCTCGACGGCAGAAAGCGAGTTGACCAGTCCGAGGTCCTGGTGCATCACGTGGATCCGCGGGGCGATGGTTCCACTGGTCAGGTCCAGCGGCGTACCGAGCAGCGTGGCCTGACCGCCCTCGTCGGCCACGTGGTAGCCGGCGAGGATCTTGATCAGGGTGGACTTCCCCGACCCGTTCTGGCCGACGAGTGCGTGCACCCGCCCCGGCCTGACCTCCAATGACGCGCCGTCGAGCGCGACCTGCCCGGGAAAGGTCTTCGAGACCGATCCCACCCGCAGGACGAACGGCTCGGCGGTCGTCGATGGAGGCACCAAGGCCGGAGCGGGTGTCATGCAGTCGTCAGCCGAGGATCCAGAGCGCCTTGAACACGTCCTGGTAGCCGGCGATGCCCGGCCATGCGGAGGTCGGATCGCTGATGTCGTCCACCTCGAGGATCGCCAGCGGGATGCCGGCAATGTTGATATCCGGGTACCCATCGATGTCCGTCAGGGGACGGTGCTCGAACGAACCGGGATCCTGACCGGCGATGGCACGAAGGCCAGCGTCGATCGCCCTCCAGCCGAGCAGACCCGTCGGCAGAGCCAGATCGGCAACCTGCAGCTGACCATCGACGATGAGCTGGTAGTTCGCCGGCGTTCCAGCCTGCGAAATCGCTGGAACAGTCACGTTGATTCCCTTGAGCGCATCAGGCATACCGAGCAACATGTCGCCGAAGCCGGTGACCAGGAAGACCA
>JANOKQ010000806.1:0-1706 GCA_031419375.1 Acidimicrobiaceae bacterium | reverse complement strand
CCGAGGCGTTGTTGCGCTGGGATCATCCCACCCGCGGGCGGCTGCTGCCAGCCCAGTTCCTGTACCTGGCCAACGAGTCGGGCGCGATCGTGCCAATCGGTGACTGGGTGATCAGCCAGGCGTGCACCGACACCCGCGCGTGGCTCGATGCGGGCCTCGTCGAGCGCACTTTCAGCGTGCACGTCAACGTGTCGTCGCGCCAGTTGCAAGAGGGAACCTTCGTCGAACGTGTGCTGGCAATCGTGCGCTCGCTCGATCTCAACCCGCACCAACTGACCATGGACTTCGTCGAGTCGACGCTCAACGATCCGCAGGGCGCTGCGACACGAAGCTTGCAAGCGATGCGCCGCTTCGGGGTGCAGTTGGCGCTCGATGATTTCGGTGTCGGGGTGTCGTCGCTCACCGCACTGCGCGACTGCGAAGCAGACGTGCTGAAGCTCGACGGAACGGTGGCGCGCAGCCTCGGCAACAACGGAGACGACGACCCGATCGTGCGGGCCATCATCCAACTCGCGCATGCGTTGGAGATGCAGGTGGTGGCCGAATGGGTCACCCAGGCCGATCAGTTGCACCGCCTGCGGATGCTCGGCTGCGACATGGTGCAGGGCTACCTGCTCGGCGAACCGATCGCCGCCGAGGTTTTCGCGACCCGCACCAAGCGCAACTGAACCCCGGCGCACCTATAACTCGGCGCGGGTCGCGACTGGGCTCAGTGGTTGACGGCGAGGTCGTCGAGGTAGCCGGCGAACTTCTCCAGCGCCTCGGCGCGCCGCGTGGGCAGGTGCTCGATCGACGGGTCGCTCGGCCGGTACCGCTTCAGCACCTGGCGCGCCACGGTGACCTTGTGCACCTCGTCGGGGCCGTCGTAGATGCGTGCTGCGCGGGCGGCGCGGTACATGCTCTCCAGCGGCAGATCGGTGGTGTAGCCGAGTGATCCGTGCACCTGGATGGC
Source organism: Acidimicrobiaceae bacterium (assembly GCA_031419375.1). Lineage (GTDB taxonomy): Bacteria > Actinomycetota > Acidimicrobiia > Acidimicrobiales > Ilumatobacteraceae > VFMC01. Next base: position 754 of record JANOKQ010000806.1, on the reverse strand, counting down.
CCGGTCGATCACGTTGTAGAGCACCTTCGCACCCCAGAACTTGATCACCCCTATCTCGACCCGGGCGTCGCTGTAGTGCTTGCCGGCGGCGTGGAGCTGGTCCATCTTCCATGCCGCATGCAGCGTGAGCAGCCGGGCAGCCTGCATCTCGGCGTAGCTCTCGGCGATCCAGTCCTGCACCATCTGCTTCTCGGCCAGCAGCGAGCCGTGGGTGTAGCGGGTGAGCGCCCGTTCGCACAACAGATCGAACGCCCGCTGACTCTGCCCCAGCCAGCGCATCGCGTGATGGATGCGGCCGGGCCCGAGCCGCTTCTGGGCGAGCGCAAACCCTTGCCCGATACCGGCCTCACCGCCGACGACGTTGTCGAACGGAACGCGAACGTTGTCGTAGATTATCTCGGCGTGACCACCCGGTTCGCCGGTCTTGTGATCGGGCTCGCCCATGGTGGGCACGTCGCGGACGATGTTGACCCCGGGGGTGGTGGTCGGCACGATGATCATCGAATAGTTCTTGTAGGCCGTTTCGAAATCGCCCGTCTTGACCATCACGATCAAGAAGTCGCTGATCGATGCATTCGACGAGAACCACTTGTGACCATTGATCACCCATTCTTCGCCGTCGCGCATCGCGCTGGTGGTGAGCAAGGTGGGATCGGCCCCGGCGCCGGGCTCGGTCATCGAGAAACTGCTGCGGATCTTGCCCTCCAGCAACGGACGCATCCACTGCTCGCGCTGGGCGTCGGTGCCGCCGACG
>JANOKQ010000805.1:0-7213 GCA_031419375.1 Acidimicrobiaceae bacterium | reverse complement strand
GTGGCCCGCAACCGCCGGCTGGTCAGCAGATAGGTGGCCCACAGCATCATCGCCGACACCACGATCACGTTGCCGCTCCACGATGCGGCACTGGTCGTCGGCGAGTTGAACAGCACCACCGCGAGTCCGATCAGCGACACGAGCCCGAACCACAGCGCCCGCCCGTTGAGGTGTTCCTTGAACAGCAGCGCCCCGGCCGGCACGAGCACGAGCGGTGTCAGCGAGCCGATGAACTCGGCGTTGGCGACGCTGGTCTTGGTAACCGCGGTGAAGAATGCGGTGATGTTGAGACCGAACACGATGCCGGGCAGTAGCGCCCGGCGTAGTTCGTCGACGCGAACGTGGCGGCGTTCGGTGACGCCCAAGATGACGGTCCAGCTGACCGCGGTGAGCAGCATTCGCCAGAACGCCAACGTTGGCCCGGGGATGCCCGCCTTCTTGACGAACGTCGATCCAAAGCTGAAGAACAGCACCGCCCCCGCAAGGGCGAACAACCCGAGCGGACGGGTCTTCGGACGATCACCGTTGCGGTGATCGATGCTCACGGGGCGGCAATGCAGCGGATGTCTGGCTCGAGGTAGATGATCTAGGTTGCCACGAACGATTCCGAAACCAACCAGGGGCTCACGATGGCAGAACAAAATACACCGCAGAGGTCGGGGTCGCTCGTCGGCCGGATCGCTTTCGTGTCGGGGGGTGGCCGGGGTATCGGTCGTTCGATCAGCGAACTGCTGGCTACCGAGGGTGCGGCCGTGGCCGTCAACTACCGCCGTGACGCGGCAGCTGCAGCCGAGACGGTGGCCGCGATCGAGGCGGCCGGAGGGGCCGCTCGCGCCTATGAGGGTTCCGTCGACGACCCCGATGTGTGCCAGGCGATGGTCGATGCCATGGTCGCCGACTTCGGTGGGATCGACCTACTGGTGTGCAACGCGGGGGTCGCCTCGCGCGGTCGCAGCGTGGTCGACACCGACCCGGAGGAACTGATCCGGGTGGTCACCACCCACGCATTCGGGCCCCATCACCTGTGCCGGGCAGCGCTACCGTACATACGCGCCCGAGCGGGTTCCGGTGCCGGCCGCGGTGATGTGGTGATGATCTCGTCGGTGGCCACCACGTCGATGGCCGCGAACGGTGCGCCGTACAACATGGGCAAGGCGGCGATGGAGGCGTTGGCATTCACCCTCGCCCGGGAGGAACGCAAGCACGGTATCCATGTCAACATCGTGGCCCCCGGCCTGGTCGAGACCGACATGGGCGTTCGGCTGGCGCGGGCGTTCACCGGTGATCGCAGTCTCGACGATCTGCGCACCCTGGATGCGGAGTCGCCGTTCGGGCGCGTCTGTCAGCCGATCGATGTGGCCAACGTGGTGTTGTGGCTGTGCAGCGCCGGTTCCGGCTACGTCACTGGGCAGCGCATCGAATGCAACGGCGGGGGCAGCTGACCCTCCACGGCAGGGCGCCTGTAGCCTTATTCAGGTGAGCCCCCTTGCCGCCGATACCGCCACGCCGACCAGCACGCTGATCATCACGGTCACCCCGGAGGCGCACGCCCAGTTGATCACGATGCGCAGTGAGGAAGTCGATGGTGACCGTCTGGGGCTGCGTCTCGAAATCGTCAGCGACCCGGGCGAGGCGTTCCGTTACGACCTCAGTTTCGATGTGATCACCACTGCCGCCGTCTCCGATTACGTGCGCACCCACCCTGGTGAAGACGGCACCTCGCTGAAGGTGATCATCCCGGCGAAGGACGTCGATTCTTTGCAAGGGGCAACGCTCGATCACACCGACACCCAGGGTCTGGTCATCCGCAACCCGAACAAGCCGCAGCTGCCGTCGATCGAAGGTCTCACTCGCGACGATGCGCTCAGTGCCGAGGTCGAAGCGGTCGTGTCCACCGAGGTCAACCCGGCGCTGGCCGCGCACGGTGGATTCGTCACCTACCTCGGCCACGACGGCGAAGGCACCGCATTCCTCACGATGGGCGGCGGGTGCCAGGGCTGTTCGATGAGCCGGATGACGATGCTCGAAGGCGTGCAGACCATGCTCGTCGAGCAGGTCGCCGGAGTCGAGCGAGTCAAAGACGTCACCGACCACACCACCGGCGAAAACCCCTTCTACCGCTGATCAGTCACGCGACGAGTTGCTCGATGGTGATTGCCCGGTAGGGCGCAGCGAGACGAGTGAGGTCGGAACTATCGCTTGTCAGGATGACGCCGCCGCCTCCTTCGACGGCCACCGCGACAACGTGGGCGTCAGCGATGTCTTCGGATCCGGCATGAGCCGCGGCGAGGACCGCCCCGACGAGTCTGGCGAGGGATCGATCAGTATCGCGCAGCACGATCGCCTCTTCTTCGCGTGCAAGAAGCGAGTCGACGAATTGGTTGTGGCCTCCACCTCGGTACAGCTCGGCAAGAATCACAGTCGGGACGACCACGTCTCGACGGAGTCGAACAGCGGCAGTCATCGCTTGGGTGACCTGACGCCGATGAACCGAACCCCGTGTTCCGAGCGCATGGACGGCTGCTTGATCGAGCACCAGTTTCACGCGGGACCGCCGAGGAGACGCATGTACCGGGTGACCGCGGCTTCATCCTCCGCCGAGTCGAGTGGTCCGTCCTCCCGTTCGAGTCGGGCGATCAAACCCCGAAGGTGAAGTTCGCGTCGACGGCGTTCGACCTCGTGACGCACCGCCTCGTTGATCTGCGCCGACAACGTGTCGTCGTCCTGTTCCAAGGCTGCGACGAGATCGTCGTCCAACGTCAGTGAAACCTTCCGCTTGGTCATCCCCACGGTAATCCTCCTTGAGTCGCCTGATCATCCTACCCATCGGGTGACTGATGCCTTGAGACAATCAGCGTACGTTTTGAATGGTGTCGTAGTGTACGGTTTCAATGTGGACGTCGCCGTTACCGAACTCAGGGCACACCTCAGTGACTGGATCAACGTCGTCCGCGATGGCAACGAGGTCGTGATCACCGACCGCGGTGCCCCTGTGGCGCGGATCATCCCGCTCGACTCGGCAACGATCCTTGAACGGCTGACGGCAAGCGGCACCATCGGTCGACCGGCACATGCAGCGCGCCCAGTGGCCGGGAGTCGGCACCGTCCAACACCGCAGCGACCTGTGGCCGACATCGTGAGCGAGCAGAGACGCTGATCGTGGCGGTCGTGTATTTCGACTCGAGCGCGCTCGTGAAGTTAGTGCTCGATGAGCCCGGATCAGATCTCGTCGACCAACTCTGGAACGGCTGCGATGCAGCGCTGTCGAGTCGGCTTGCGTACCCGGAGGTTCGAGCAGCGCTCGCTGCGGCCGGTCGCAACCATGATCTCACCGAAGTCGAAGCGCATGACACTGCGCTCGACTGGGACCGGTTTTGGTCGTCGATTCGGCCGGTCGAACTCACCGTCGAAGTTGAACGAAACGCTGGCGCGCTCGCTTCGCAACATCGCTTGCGCGGTGCGGATGCGGTGCACCTGGCGAGCGCTCTGGCATTGACGTCAGCCGACGTGATCGTTGCCGTCTGGGATCGGCGGCTTCACGCCGGAGTCGTCGCTGCCGGCCTGTCCGTCGCGCCGGCAACGATGCTGTAGGCCCATGTCCAGAGCGGGCCAGGTCGTGGATCGGCCAGAGTGACGGCACGGCCCGCGGCGCGATGCCGGCGTCAGGACAACGCTCGTAGGCGGAGGCCGCGCACCTTCTCGAAGTCTCGGAGATTCCTGCTCGCAAGCTGGAGCCGATGCTCGAGGGCCGTTGCCGCGATCAAGGCGTCGGGGAGCCGTACCCCGCTCTCGCGTCGAATCCGTCCGGCTCGCTCGGCGACAGCCCGGTCGACCGGGATTTCGTGCAGCGGGCCCAGCAGCGTTGCAAGCAGGTCCGTAGCCGATGTTCCGGCGAAGAGCTCAGCCCGTGTGATCACCGAGTAATGCAGCCTGTGGCGTCCGACCTTCAGTTCTGCTGCACCGCGAAGGTGGTCGATGAATACGTCGGTGTCGACGAGGACGTCAGCCACGGTCCCACTCGTTTCGCGGCGGGACGGTTGCTGTCGGATCGGCACCGAAGGTCGAGGCGAGGGCCGAGCCCGGATCTGAGGTTTCGTCCAGGTACTGGTCCACGGCAGAACGGATCACTTCGGCCATCGTGATTCCCTGCTTCCGAGCGAAGCGATCGATCCGCTCCCGAAGTTCGGGAGGAAGGTAGACCTGGGTCCGTGTGGCCGACATACATCGGTAGCATACATCTCATTGACCTGGCCCCGTGGCCAGATCGCCGGGGGCCAGATCGCCGCTGGCTAGACCGTCGTTGGCTCGATCGTCCTGGGGTAGTACTCGCCGGGTTGGAGGGCGGCGGTTGATGCGTCGAAGTTGGAGGCGAACGGCCAGTCGGCTTCCTCGCCCGGCGCAGGAACCTGGGTGAACCGGCCGAGTTCGCCGCCTCCGACGCGCTCGTTGCCGACCAGCGACCACGCCTGGCGTTTGTAGGTCCAGTTGGTCGGTTGCAGCCTGTGGCACTCATTGAAGTGAACGATCGCGGCGTCACGATCACCGGCCCGCCACAGGTGATTGGCGAGTTCGAAATGGGCAGCCGCCTGCGACACTTCGGCAGGTCGTGGTTGCGATGCGGCGATGACCGCGTCGGGTGTGAGCGCGAACGGGCTGGCGGCACCGTTGCGAGCCCAGTCGCGAATTGCGTCCGGGTAGCTATCGCGGTCCTGGCCGCCAGCGAGCAGCGCGGCGAGAGGCGCCCGCTCGGTGGTGTCGCCCGCTTCCGCTCGCGCTGCGGCCTGTCGCTTGCCGCGCTCCACGATCAGCTTGACGACAGACTCGGGGTAAACGGTCGCGCCTGCCCAACCTGGCTCGGCGGGGCGAACGATCATCCCGTCTTCGTCGATCCACACGACGTTCGGGATGTTGACGACACCGAACAGCGTGCACAGCTGATGGCCGGGATCGAGCAAGGATGGATGGTCAGGGGAGGCCGCTTCGATGAACGGTCGGGAGGCATCAGGGCCGCTGAGCTCCAACGAGACGGTGACGATTTCGACACCGAGCGGGTGGAGTTCGGTACGCAGTGCCTGCCACACGGGCAGGTCGTAGCGGCAGCCTCAATACGGTGCCCATGCGACTAGTACGACCTTCTGGCCGCGCAACGACGACAGGCGAAACTCGTTGCCTGCGAGGTCGTTCAGCACAAGTTCGGGTGCCTGCGCGGTGACCAGCGTCCGACCGGTCAACGATTCCGGCCCGAGCGCCCACAGCCCCGCGGCTGGGTCGTGGACGAGTTCCATACCGAGCCGATCAGCACAATCGGCGAGGGCGAACCCGTCGGTCAGCGGCACGCACACCTCGCCCTTGCACGCCCCTTCCGGCTTGATCTCCCAGCCGGTGCCAGCAGCGAACTGGTCTGCATCAATGTCGAGTCGGTCGAGAATCATGTCGTCCCCCTGGTAGGTGCCCGACGGCGACGATACTCGCATCGGTGCTTCGTGTGCGCTGCGGAACGACACCCCGAACACGGAGTACACGTTGCCGGCTCATTTGGCGGCGGACACCTCGGTGACAGTTGCGGTTGGGTCGGCGGCGATGTCGGCTGGGGTGAAGCGGACGGGGCGGAACGAGCCGCTGCTGTAGACCTTGGTCTGCGAGGTGAAGTCTTGTGAATTGCGGTCGTCGGGTTGGCCGTAGGTCAGCACGGCTCGCGCCGTGGGACCGGCGTCGGTGAACTCGACGGCCATCATGAAGCTGTTACCAGTGGTGATCGGGTAGCCGAGCGGGCGGAACGACTGCTGGGTGACGGTCGAGCCGGCATCGCCTTTCGGCCCGAGGGTGCTCGGCCGAGAGCAGCACCCAACGATGCTGGCGGTGCCATCGACGCTCGTGCCGCCCGGCAACGGGATCCGCTCGGCGGGGGCGTCTGGCCCGAGCAGGCGGCCATCGAACTGCACGTCGCCGAGCGGGGCGTCGAGTGCAAAGCCGGCGGCGGTCATCGCCTTCGCTGCCGCGCCGAGGTTGGCCAGAACGTCGATGTCGACATCGTCGTTGTAAGTGTTCGGGGTGCCGACCGGATCGTCGGCATCGAAGCCCTCCTTGTACAGCGGGCCGGCATCGTTGCGCGCCGTGTTGGTGAACAGAGCCATGTACTCGCGCCACAGAGCGGCACCGCGGGCGTCGGTGGTGTAGCGACCGTTCCACTGCTTGAGCACGTCGCAGGCCGGGGTGAGCGAGTATGGCACCCCGTCGACGAGCACCAGCGTGGTCCGCTCGCACGTCTCGATCACTGCCGGCAACAAGAGTTCGGCGTGCAGCGAGCGGCTCGACATGATCGCCGCTTCTACCTCGGCCAGATCGAATCGGTCGTCGTCGCCGCGTTGCGCCGGGTCGGTGAGCAGCACGGCATTCATCCGCGTACGGGCGCTCTGAGGAACTTCCTCGGGCCCGGTCAACGGTGAGAACCCGGTCAGCAGTTCGTCGGGGTTGGCCAGCCAGTGCGAGTCGTTGGCGTTGAACACGAAGTCATCGCGCTCGAGTGTGGGTTGCTGGTCGTAGGGCAAGATACCGGGCCGCGCCGCCGCCGGGTCGTCGAGCCATTCGTTGGCGGGGTTCGAGCCGTCGAGCAGCACCGCGCCGTTGTTACGTACCAACGACGCAATGGATCCTTCGGTGTCGACTTCTGCTTGCCATTGATCGATCGTGTCCTCGGACAGGTTCGGGGTAGCCGCAGTGTCGGCGTACCAGGCTCGCCCGTCGGCCGATACCGCAACGGTGTTGACCCACGGGATCGCGTTGACCGTGCGGTGCACATCGATGAACTCGTCGAGGTTGGTCGAGGTGGCCATGCCGAGGAACTGCTCGACGATGTCGGCGTTGCCGATGTTGGCGTCGCGCATGGTGTAGGCGGTGGTGGCGGTCCAGCCAAAGGGCAGCTCCAGCATCGGGCCGTAATGACTGGCCCACATGGTGCGGGCCTGCTTCGATGTCGTGCCGTTGGTTTGCAACACGTCGATGGTGATCTCGGTCGGTGTCATCGGCCGCATCTCGTCGCCGTAGCGGTATGTGGTCGGTGATGCGGGATCGAGGTCGAGTTCGTACAGCGTCATCCGGTTGCCGGCCGACACCGTGTGGGTCCAGGCGACCGCGTTGTTGAAACCGATCAGCACCCCGGGCACGCCAGACAGCGTGGCACCGTACACGTCGAGCTCGCCGGTGGTGAGGGTGA
>JANOKQ010000804.1:0-5109 GCA_031419375.1 Acidimicrobiaceae bacterium | reverse complement strand
CCGTCAACCTCGGGGTGATGGTCGGGGGGATGACCTATCGCAACCCGGCCTACCTGGCCAAGGTCGTCACCGCACTCGACGTGATCTCCCGCGGCCGGGCGATCTGGGGCATCGGTGCCGGCTGGTTCGAGCTGGAGCACGACGCCTTCGGCTACGAGTTCGGCACGTTCACCGACCGTTTCGAAAAGCTGGAAGAGGGTCTGCAGATCGTGATGAGCATGTTCACCAACCACACCACCAGCTTCGACGGCAAGTGGTTCAAGGTCACTGATGCGTTCAACATCCCCAAGCCGGTCCAGGCCGGCGGCCCACCGGTGCTGATCGGTGGGAGTGGCGAACGCAAGACCCTGCGGATGGTCGCCCAGTACGGCGATGCCTGCAACGTGTTCGGCGACGCGGCGGCCATCCGCCGCCTGCTCGGGGTGCTCGACGAACACTGCGACCGCCTCGGCCGCAATCCGGGCACCATCTGCCGCACCCGTCTCGGCACCCTGGTGGTCGGGCGGACGATGGAGGAAGCCGAAGCCAAGGTGGCCGGCCAGTTCGGCGGCAGCCGGCTCGAGGACATGCCGGCCGAGATGCAGGCCCGGCTGCGCACGCTGTTCATCCTCGGCGATCCCCCGGCGGTGCAAGCCCAGGTGCAGGAACTGCTCGACGCCGGCCTCGACGGCATCGTGTTCAACATGCCCGACGCCCACGACCTCGAAGCCATCGAGCTCGCCGGCGAAGTCCTCCGCCCGATCCTCACCTGACTGCGACCGGCGGCGACTGGCCACAGCGTCAGTCTCTTTTCAGGATCGACAGCTGTAGTTGTCACTTTTGGGTGAAGTGACAACTACAGCTGTCATCTCACAAAACGAACAGCACCTGCGCGCGCCAAGGCCTCGCCTCCGATGGGCGCACAGACCGACAATCGGGCTGATCGCTCACGCGAATGTGTCGTACGCTGTTGGGCATGACTGCGCTCGACGAACCAGTGCTCGACGAAACGGTGCGTGCCGATCCCGATACGCGTGTGGTGCACGGCACCTGCCATCACGATTGCCCCGACAGCTGTGGCTGGCATGTGACGGTCACCGAGGGTGTGGCGGTGCAGTTGCGCGGCAACCCGGATCACCCCTACAGCAAGGGCGAGTTGTGCCCCAAGGTGAACCGGTTTCTCGACCGGGTGTACAGCCCCGAGCGGATCACCACCCCGCTACGCCGTGTTGGTGCCAAGGGCGAGGGCCGGTTCGAGCCGATCACCTGGGCCGAGGCGCTGGCCGAGATCGCCACCCGACTCCATGACGTGGTCGACACCGACGGGCCCGAGGCCGTGCTGCCCTACAGCAGCGCCGGTAACCAGAGCCTGCTGTCGCTCGGCTTCCCGAACCGGTTCTGGCACAAGATGCAAGCGACCCGGCTGGTGCTCGCGCTGTGCGGGCCGACCGCCGGGGCCGGGGTGAAATCCACCAACGGCACCAGCATGGCGCTCGATCCGCAGGAGCTGCGCCATTCGAAGCTGATCATCTTGTGGGGAACCAACACCCGCCTCACCAACCGGCACCTGTGGCCGACGATCGAGGCCGCCCGCGCCAGCGGGGCGCGTGTGGTGGTGATCGATCCGATCCGCACCATCACCGCCGACTCCGCGGACTGGTTCCTGCAGCCGCTGCCCGGCACCGACGTGGCGCTGATGCTGGCGATGATGCACGTGCTCGTGCGCGACGGCCTGGTCGACGACGAATGGGTGGCTGCGCACACCCTCGGCTTCAACGAGTTGGCCGCCCATGTGGCCGACTGGACACCGGCCCGTGCCGGGTCGGTGTGCGGCCTCGACCCGAACGACATCGAGGACCTGGCCCGCCAGTACGGCACCATCCGCCCGACCGCGATCCGCACCCTGATCGGCGCCGAGCACCACGAACACGGGGCCATGTTCTTCCGCACGCTCGCCTGCCTGCCCGCGCTCGTCGGCGCGTGGCACGACCGCGGCGGGGGGTTGGCGCGCAGCGTTGGCGCGTGGGGCGATCAGCTGATCGACGAACACGCCCGCGACCGGCCCGAGTTGCGCGGCGGCGCCGTTTCGCGGGTGCTCAACATGAGCCGCCTGGCCGAGATCCTCACCGACCCCGCGCTCGATCCGCCGATCAAGGCGCTGGTGGTGTGGGGCGCGAACCCGATGGTGGTGATCCCCGATGCGGAGCGGATCCGGCGCGGTCTCGGGCGCGACGACTTGTTCACCGTGGTCCACGAGCAGTTCCTCACCGACACTGCCCGCTATGCCGACATCGTGTTGCCGGCCACCACGCAGATCGAAGCGGTCGACGTGGTGCCGTCGTGGGGCCACCTCTACCTCGGTTGGAACGAACCGGCGATCGATCCGGTCGGCGAATGCGTCAGCAACAGCGAACTGCACCGGCGGCTCGCTGCAGCGATGGGGTTCACCGAGCCCGAATTGTTCGACGACGACCTCACGGTGCTCGCCGATGCGTTGCCGACCGTGGATCTGGAGTTGTTGCGCAAGCAGGGTTTCGTCGCGGTGCCGTACCCCGACGACGGCCGCCCGTTCGGTTCGGGCGAGTTCCCGACGGCCTCGGGCAGGGTCGAGTTCGTCAGCGCGTCGCTGGCCGCATCCGGTCAGCCGGCGCTGCCCACCTACACCGCCGCGCGTGAGTCGCTCGCCGGCGACCAGGCGCTCGCAGCCCGGTTCCCGTTCGCGCTGCTCACTCCGAAGCAGCACACCCGGTTCCTGAACTCGAGCTACTCGCATCTACCCAAGCACGGACCGCTCGAAGACGCACCGGCAGTTGAGATGGTTGCCGCCGACGCAGCGCGCCTCGGCGTGGTCCACGGCCAGTCCGTGCGCGTGTGGAACGACCGGGCCACGGTGACCCTGCCGGTCAAGGTGTCGACCAGGCTGCGCGAACGAGTGGTGGCCATCCCGTGGGGCTGGTGGGGCAAGGACCATGAGGGCGGCGTCACCGCCAACGCGCTCACCAACGACACCATCACCGACTGGGGAGGCGGCGTCGCCTTCAGCGACACCCTGGTCGCCATCGAAGCCGTCTGATCCTGGCCACTAGGCGAGTGCCTCAAATGGACAACAATCTCGCCGACAGTTGCCCTGGATGCGCGGCTACGGACGGTGGCCGAGGCGGGGCTAGGATCTCGCTCCTCCGGTACCTTGCGAGGGGTTCATGCACTGCTCGAGCGAACAGTTGATGGTGGCCGGAGAAGTCGGTCGGTTGGCCGGTGCCGCACCAGAGCGCGGCAACACTGATCAACTGCTCGATCTACTTCGGTCCGCCTGCCGTTTCGAGGCAGCAAGTTTGGTTCGCTGGAGCGCCGACGACGGCGACCACGTCGGCGTCGGCGTCGCCAACCATCGCTACGACGATGACATGCATCAGTACTTCATTGATCAGTTCCCGTCCACGGTCGCGTCCGAGCGTGTCCACGGCGGCAGGCTTCCGCTGCGCTTCGACGACGCGCCGTACGACTTTCGCGAGTCCGAGACCTATCTCGAGCAACTGCATCCACGCGGGTTCGACGATGGTCTGACGGCGGGTCTCTACCTCGAGACCGGCCAGTACGTCGGCATGTTGCACATGAACTCCAGCGAGAAGCATCAGTTCGACAACGATGTCCGCGACTACGTCGAGGCGCTGTCGTGCCTCATCGCTGGCATCGTGGTACGGGAGTGCCCGACGCCGCTGCGCCGAACCGTCAACTGGGCTGGCAGGGATGAACCGCCGATGACGATCGTGCGCGCCGCCGAGCAGTTCATGCGCGGTCGCTCAATGTCGTTGAGCACGCTGTGGCATCACGGTGGGACGTGGAAGAAGATCCAGTTCGCCCGCTCGGCGGACGAAATTGTCGAGGTCGACGTCACCGCGCATCCGCTGGCAATCCCCTACCACCTCACCCGACGCGAGCTCGAGATCGCGACGGCCGTAGCCAGCGGATTGTCCAACAGAGCGATCGCCTCATACCTACGGATCAGCCCGCGCACGGTTGGCAAGCACGTCGAGCGGGTGCTTGACAAGCTCGACTGCTCGTCGCGATCGCAGGCCGCGGCGATGTGCGTGCTGGAGGGCATCATCGACCTCGATCTCATCGTCGACGCCCGCGCTGGCTCGCGACTGCTGGGCTACGACGCCGTTCATGTACGTCGAATGACGTATTGACCCGGCTTGGTTGCGCCGCCGACAATGCAGTGTGGTCCGCGCATCGCCTCCAACCGTTCGCACTGGGTACGTCTGGCATGAGCGCTTCGCCTGGCACGACACGGGCACCTCTGCAGGGCTGGTCCCATCGGCGGCATGGCCCAACCGTCGGTTCATTTCGAGTCAGCCGAGTCGAAGGCACGCTTCGCGTCGCTCGTTGAAGTCAGCGGGCTGAGCCGGTCCCTCGAGCGCCTCGAGTTCGAACCGGCATCGGATGAAGATCTGCTTCGTGTTCACGCGTCGCTTTGTTGATCGTCGAACAGAACCTGGGCTTGGTGCTGCGCATCTCGGACCGGATCATTGTGCTCGACCGTGGCGTCGTCGCATTCGATCGCGCCCGTACAGACGTCTCTGAAGAGACTCTGGTGCCATACCTGACTCCGTGAGCGCTCGCATCGGGGTCAGTGGCCCTTGGCGAGCAGTGGCCGGTCACGCTAAGCCCTGATCCACCGTCCGGGTGGGGGTGTGGCCGGTGGCCGGGTGAAGTCGAGGCGGGGGTGTGGGTGAGTGCGGCGGGGGGGTCGGTGGCGTCAGATCGGCCTGTGGTGGGACGACGACCTCGACGACGACTTTGACGACGACGACGACGTGCGGCTGTCGATTCGATGAAGACGACTCCGATGCGTGCATGTTCGACCGCGACATCCACCCGAACGTTCCCGAGGCCCTTGCGCTCGCGGGCCGACATGGTGTCGAGCTCGTCATGTCCAACCCCTGCATCGAGATGTAGTTCATCCTCTACATCGAAGACCAGACAGCGGCGGCGATTGCTGTCCATGTGGCTACTTGAGCGAGATCAGCGAGCGGCGATCGGCGAGCAGCGATCGGCGAAGCCATGCTCGACGAGCGCCGCAGCCAGCGCATCGCTCGCCCGATCCACTTCGGGGAACGTCAGCTCGTC
>JANOKQ010000803.1:0-2357 GCA_031419375.1 Acidimicrobiaceae bacterium | reverse complement strand
ACGATCGCCAACACAACGATCACCAGCCCGGTCGCGTTCACGTTGTGTCGTCTCATCACCACCATCCGCCGACAATAGCTGAGCCCCGGGAAGCGGGTCCCGTAGGCTCATGCCACCATGGCGCGTCCGGGCATTGCACATCAGCCTGCGCTCGACGGTCTCCGTGCTCTGGCGGTGGCCGTCGTGTTGTTGTTCCATGCCGACGTACCCGGCTTCGGTGGCGGCTACCTCGGCGTGTCGGTGTTCTTCACCCTGTCGGGGTTTCTGATCACCAGCTTGTTGATCGCCGAGCAGAGCGGCACCGGCACCGTTGGTGTTGGCGCGTTCTACGTGCGCCGTGCCAAGCGCCTGCTCCCGGCCAGCCTGGCCTGCATCGGCTTGATCACCCTCGCTGCGCTCGCCACGGACTGTTTCGACGCGGTCACCACGCTGCGACGCGACCTGCTGGGAGCAACGCTGCAGGTGGCCAACTGGGTGTCGCTCGCCGGCGGCGGTTCGTATCAGGAGCTGCTGGCGCGTAGTGCTGGGCAGGCCTCACCGGTCGAGCACTACTGGTCGCTGGCGATCGAGGAGCAGTTCTACTGGTTGTGGCCGCTGATGTTCGTGGTGCTGTGTCGAGCTGCTCGCTCAGCTCGAGGCCAGTTGGTCACGGTCAGCGTGGTGACGGCGTGCTTCGCGGCTGCGGCACCGTTGATCGCATGGGTGTGGGGCGCCGACGCTGCGTATTGGGCGACCCCGGCGCGGGCAGCAGAGATCCTTGTCGGCGCCCTGTGTGCGTTCTTGTGCGCGTCCCTGCGCGCGTCCCTGCGCGCGTCTCTGCGCGAGTCCCCTGGCGCTGCCCCAGGCTCGTCCCGGCCTCCGGCCTCGGCGCTGCCCGACGGGGTCCGCTGGCTCGCTCCCATCGGTCTCGCCGCGCTGGCCGCGGCCGTTGTCATGTTTCCCGCGGCCGGGGGCCCCGCGTACTCGGGAGGGCTGCCACTGGTGGGGGTGGCCAGTGCTGCGGTGGTGATCGGCTTGCAGGTACCGGGGGCCGCTGCGGTCGCCCTGTCGCACCCCGTGCTGGCGTGGTTGGGCCGGATCAGCTACGGCGTGTACCTGTTCCATTGGCCGATCTTCCTCATCCTCGACGAACCCCGCGTCCACCTCGCCACTGGCCCGCTGCTGGCGCTGCGCCTCGCCGCCACGCTCGCGCTGGCGCAGGTTTCGTTCGTGCTCGTCGAACGACCGATCCGCACCGGGCTGTCGTGGCGTCCGGCGATGGTGGGCACCACGGCTCTCGCGGGCTCGGCCGCGGTGGCGCTCGGCGTTGCCGTGGCGATCCCGGGACCGACCAGCGACTACTGGCGGGTGGCTGGCGACGCTGCCACTGCCGCCGCCATCCAGCCAACCGGTGCCGGCACCCTGGCCCCACTCATCGCCGCCGACCCCGCATCGACAATGCCAGCGCCGCCGGCCTCGTCCGAACCAACCGCCCCCACGCCCGTTGACACATCACCCCCGGGCACTGGCAACACAGGCAACACAGGCAACACAGGCACCGCCGACGTCACGACCGTCACGACCGTCGCGCCGTCATCGACGGAGCCTCCGCTGCCGACGCTGGAGCGGCCCGTACGCGTCCTCGTTGCAGGCGACTCGACCGCCGAGGCCACCGGATACGGGCTTGCGGTGTGGGCGATCGAGCAGCCGCAGCTGGCACAGGTGTCGATCGATACCGAGAAGGGCTGCGGATTCGTCCGCGACGGCGAGCGCCTGGTGCAGGCGTGGGAGCCGATACCCGCTCGCTGCAACGAGTGGCTCGATCAGCGGTTGGTCGCGTCGGTGCGCTCGTTGCAACCCGACGTGGTGATGCTGCTGACCACTTCGTGGGATGTGCTCGACCGCCGGTGGAGCGCGGTTGGCGGGCTGACCCCACTCGATCGCGAGTTCGCCGATCGCATCGACACAGATTTCGCGATGTTGACCGCCGCACTGCTCGATGCCGGCGCGGGTCACGTGGTGTGGGTGCGCGAACCCGTACCGAACGTGTTCTGGTGGGACTCCGGCCAGACCCAGGAGGACCCTCAACGTCACGCGGTGCTCTACGACTCGATGGATCGCCTCGCCAGCGAATCCGACGGCAGGGTAAGCGTGGTCGACCTTCCTCGGTGGCTGAGCGACAGCGGCCTCGACATCGACCACGATGCCCGCCCCGACGGCGTGCACTGGTCCCCCGACGCGTCGGCCGCCATCGCTAGAGAGTTCCTCGGCGAACGGTTGGTCCGCGCCGCCCTGACGCCAACCACAACCGCATGATCTGGGCGGAATGATCTGGGCAGATCATGCAGGAGGTGCCCGACGACACGCTCGCCTCCGGC
>JANOKQ010000802.1:0-3487 GCA_031419375.1 Acidimicrobiaceae bacterium | reverse complement strand
CCGCCGCGCCTTTGAGCAGATGACGCTGGTTGCTGACTTCCACCACGTCGCTGGCCTGCAACGTGGCGCTGGGCTTGATGTGCAGCAGCCTGGCGTCGGCGTCGAAATAGAACGACCCGGCGCCCATCGTGGTGGCATCGATGACCGGGGCCGCCTCGACCGGGCGGCCCGATGAGTTGGCCAGTGCCTGGACGAAGGTGGGGTTGGCGCTGAGCCCGCCGTCGATGCGGAGCACGTCGATCGAGCGGCCGGTGTCGGCCTCGGCTGCCTCGACGAGGTCGGTGCCACGGTGGGCGATGCCCTCCAGGACCGCCCGCACGACATGCGCTCGGGTCGAGCCGCGGGTCAGCCCGAACAGCGAGCCACGCGCACCGTAGTCCCAGTACGGTGTGCCCAGGCCGAGCAGCGCCGGCACGTACACCACGCCGTCACTGTTGGCGCACCCCTGGGCGACGTCGTGGCTGGCCGCCGCAGTGTCGATGATGCCGAGATCGTCGCGCAGCCACTCGATGTTCGTGCCCGCCGAGAGCATGATGCCCTCGACGCCCCAGGTGGTGCTGCCACCGATTGACCAGGCCACCACCGGGAAGGTGCCGTTGGGGCTTCGATTGGCAGTCGACGGTCCGGCGGAATCGCCGCATACGTCGAGCATCCCGCCGGTGCCGAAGGTGATCTTGGTGTCGCCGTCGCGTACGCAGCTCTGTCCGATCAGGCTGGCCTGTTGGTCGCCGACCAGTGCGGCCAGCGGGGGGCCGCCTGGCAGCGCGGTGGCCGCCGCGATCACCCCGGAGGTGTCGACCATCGCGGGCATCATCGAACGCGGAATCGACAAGATGTCGAGTACCCGGTCGTCCCAATCAGAGGCATCGTGGCGGGCCAGTCCGGTGACGGCTGCGTTGGAGCGATCGGTGACGTGTACCGCCCCGTCGGTGAGCACCCACGCGATCCACGTGTCGATCGTGCCGAAACGCAGGTCGCGGTCGCGGCCCGGATCGTGCGCCTCGAGCAGGTGGGCCACCTTGGTCGCTGACTGGTTCGGGGCGAACGCGAGCCCATGGTCGGCTTTGGCGGTGATGCACTCCATCACGGTGCGCAGGTCCTGCCAGCCGAGGCCCGGTGCGACCGGCTGGCCGGTGGCCGCGTCCCACACCACCGTCGAGGCCCGCTGGGTGGTGACACCCAGACTGGTGACCCCGCGGCCGTGGCGCGCCAGCGCCCGGCGGGCGACGTCGAGCGCGGCAGCGGCAAGCGCCAGCGCGTCGAACTCGACGAGCCCAGGAAACGGCGACGACGGTGGACACGACTGGTACTCCACCTCATGCAGGCTGGCGTCGCGGTGCATCACCGCGGCGCGCACTCCGGTCGTACCGACATCGATGACGAGGACGGTCATCGCTGGCTCCTTTCCGGCCGCGCCCTGGGGGCGACGCCGCGCTGTTGCAGGAAGCTGCCGAGCACACCGCCTACGACGCCGGCGAAGAGTACGGGGGCGACGTTGAACAACGCCGCGTACCAGTGCACGTCACGGCCGAGCGCAAGTCGGGCGATGATGAACACGCTCTGCGCGATGATGTACGTGCCCGACGCGGTCACCAACGCGTGCACCCATGGGAACCCGGTCCGCTGCACCCATGCGGCGACACCGGCGCCGAGCACGAACCCGGCCAACGCCCCAAGGGTGAGAATGATTGCCAATGCCGAGTCGTCGCGACTGTCGGCGGCCCACCGCGCCGCGAGCGACAGCGGGATCGCGAACAGCAAGCACACTCCGGCTCCCGAACGGATGGCCTGGAAGTCGAGCTTGGAGCTGACACCGCGCCCCACGGGCGGGGGGACGGCGGAGTGGGTCCCGCTGTTCATCGACGATCACCATAGTGGCCGGCCGCTCGGTGCATCCCGTTCGCGATGTCGTGTCCGCTGGACCGATCTTCACGCATGTCACGGCCAGACATCGGGGCCGAACACTGATGGAAGGCCGAACTTGCCGGGGTTGAGGATGCCGGCAGGATCGAGCGCGCCCTTCATCGCCGCAAGCACATCGAACGAAGCGCCAAGGGCCTCGCGTACGAAACGCCCACGGTTGATCCCTACCCCATGATGATGCGAGAGGTTGCCCCCGTTGGCGAGCACGGCGCGCTGCCCGGCGTTCCACAGCGCGACGTAGGTGGTCTCGATCTCGTCGGCTGGCGGGGTGGCCGCGAACGTGAAGTACAAGCACGCCCCATCGGGGTAGCTGTGCGACAGATGACACGTGGCCGAGCGGGCGTGCGGCACGGCCAGCATCGCTGCGCAGACCTCGTGGAAGATCGTGTCGAGGCGTGCCCACGGTGCGGCAATCTCGAGGGTGTCGACCACAAAACCCTTTCGGGTCAGGGCCTGCAGCGCGCTGGTGTCGTTGCGGTGGTCGAGCCATCGGAGCACCCGGTCGCTGCCGAGGGTTGCTGCGTCGTGGCATTCCTCGGTCACGACGCCGAGCGTGGCGCGGGTGATGATCTCGTCTCCCTCGTCGAGCACCAGCAGCATGCATTGCGTGCCGTCGCCCCCTTGTCCGCGTTGGCTCTCGGCCGCGTCGTACAGCCGTAGCACCGCAGGGGTGGCACCGCGGCGAAGGATCCGCCGACACGCCTCGAGCCCGTCGGCGAAGCTGGCGAACGCATAGGACTCGGTGCGCACCACCGCCGGTAGCGGATGGGCGCGCAACCAGACGCGAGTGATCACTCCGAGCATGCCCTCGCTGCCAACGAAGAGTTGCGTGAGGTCGGGGCCGACGGCGGCAGCGGGAGCGCCACCGGTGACGATGATCGTTCCATCGGCCAGCACCACCTCGAGGCCAACGACCATCGATTCGATCTTGCCGTACCGAGTGCTGTACTGCCCGGCTCCGCGGCACGCGACCCATCCGCCGACGGTGGCGATGTCGAAGCTCTGCGGGAAATGCCCGACCGACAGGCCATGCACATCGTTGAGTTCGCGTTCCAGATCGGGCCCGAACGTCCCGGCGCGTACCTCGACCACGCCCGAGATCACGTCGACCTCGCCGAGACCGTGCAACCCGGTGAGGTCCACCACGATCCCACCAAACGCCGGCACCGAGGCACCGTTGACCCCGCTGCGGCCGCCGGCGGCTGTGACGGGGATGCCCGCCTCGGAGCACAGTTTCAGCAGACCTGCAACCTCGCGCGTCGACGACGGCGTGCACACCGCCGAGGCGAGTTGCGGCACCATCGTGTCGAGGGCCCAGTGCATCGCGACAGGCCACCAATCGCGGCTCGCCTCGGCCCGGGTGGCGAAATCGACCGTGGTGCGACACACTGCCCGCAGCCGGGCGAGGAGGTGTGCATCGACGTTGACGGCGTCGCTGTGGAAGCGGACGTTGGTGCCGGCCTCGATGCCGGCGATCTCGATCGGCGGAGTCGGTTTGATCACGCGGGGCTCCTCGGTTGGGTGGCCGCGGGCGGGGGTTGGGTGGCCGCGGGCGGGGGTTGGG
>JANOKQ010000801.1:0-2416 GCA_031419375.1 Acidimicrobiaceae bacterium | reverse complement strand
TCGGCCGGCGTGCTGCCCGAAATCGGCGACCGGGTTGGCCGGGGGGCCGACCCCGACCCCGGCGAGGTCGCGGCGATCGCATCATTGATCGCCGCGGCCGAGCGACCGGCCTTCATCGTTGGCAGCGACGTGTACTGGGACGGCGCGTGGGATCAGCTCAGCGCCGCGGTCGAGCACCTGCGCGTGCCGTGCTTCTTCAACGGTTTGGGCCGGGGCATGCTGGCGGCCCGCCACGAGCTGGCGTTCCTGCGCACCCGCGGGCTGCTCAAGCAACGCGCCGATCTGGTGGTGGTGCTCGGCACGCCGCTCGATTTCCGCCTCGGGTTCGGGCGATTCGGTCACGCGCAGGTCGCCCACGTGGTCGACAGCATTGCGCAACGCGCCGGGCACGTCGACGTTCCCACCGCCTCGGGCAACCTGGCGGCGGTGCTCGACGCTTTCGCCAACCACAGCGGTGCCCGCACCGATCATGAGGCGTGGATCGGCGAACTACGCAGCGCCGAGCGGGCCGCCGCTGCAGCCGATGCGGTGCTGCTCGGAGCCGACACGGCACCGATCAAGCCGAGCCGCATCTACGGGGAGCTGTCCAAGCGCCTGGCCGACGACGCCGTGGTCATCTGCGACGGCGGTGACTTCGCTTCGTACGCGGGCAAGTTCGTCGAGGTGCAACAACCCGGCTGCTGGCTCGATACCGGTCCATACGGTTGCCTTGGCAACGGGCTCGGGTATGCGATCGCCGCTCGGGTGACCCGGCCGTCGAGCCAGGTCGTTGTCCTGCTCGGCGATGGTGCCGCCGGGTTCAGCTTGATGGACGCGGATTCGTTGTTGCGTCACGGTTTACCGGTGGTGATGGTGATCGGCAACAACGGGATGTGGGGTCTGGAGAAGCACCCGATGCAGGCCATCTACGGCTGGGATGTGGCCTGCGACCTGCAGCCGGGGTGCCGCTACGACCAGGTGGTCACAGCGCTCGGCGGCGGCGGCGAGATGGTCACCGATCCCACCGAGATCGGACCCGCGCTCGACCGCGGGTTTGCCTCGGGCGTGCCGTATCTCGTCAACATCGTCACCGATCCGGGCGACGTGTACCCGCGTTCGTCCAACTTGGGCTGACGCTGCGGCTGACGAGCTGAGTCAGGCGCAATCGGAGCCGGGAGCGGCAACGACGGCACCCTCGGGGGAGAGGTCGAACATCGTCGACTCGGAGCGGAGATAGTCGGGGACGAGCTCGACCTCGGCCGCAGGGGCGCGACCCTCCATCAGGTTGAACGTTTCGACGACCTGCTCGAGGTTGGCCCGTTCAGTGGTGCAGGCGATTGACTTGGTCTCGTCGATGATGCCGACCTGTTGCACGACGACGCCCTCGTCGCCGGCCGCCGCGTCGGGGTCGCACGGCTTGTTCGCGCACGCCAACACGGTGCCATCCACAACCGAGACCCCATCGGCGATCTGCTCGGCCGCCTCGCCCGGCGCGCATGCCGCGAGCGATCCGCCGAGGACGACAGCGAGTCCGACCGCAACGGTGAGTCGATGGATCAGAGCAATTGGTTCTCGCATGGGATTGACCTTCCAACACGGCGCGCACATGCGCGCTGCCAGCCCATGTATCGGCACCCGCTGGCGTGAACGTGAGCGGTTCGCTCTGCCGCGACGCCCGGCGAGCGAGTCGAACGTGTCTCGGTAGGCTCGGGTCATGATCGATCACGACGTTCTCACCCGTGTGCTCGGCGCAGCAGTTCGCAGCGGTGCCGACTTCGCCGAAGTGTTCGCCGAAGACAAGCGGTCCACCTCGGCCGGTCTCGACGACGGCCGAATCGAACAGGTCACCAGCGGTCGCGACCGTGGTGCCGGCATCCGCGTGGTGAAAGGCGATACCACCGGGTTCGCCCACACCGCCGACCTCAGCGAAGCGGGTCTTGTTGCCGCCGCATCATCGGCTGCGGCTGCTGCCAGCCAGGGTGGGGGCGGCACGGTCGTGGCCGAGCTCACCCGGCGCGCCGGCACCAAGGTCAACACGGTCACCCGCTATCCCGACGACGTCGCCAAGGCCGACAAGGTCGACCTGTTGCGGCGCATCGACGAAGCCGCGCGTAGTGCCGGTGCGGCGATCGTGCAGGTATCGGCCGGGTACGGCGACAGCCGCCGTCGCATCTTGGTTGCCAACACCGAAGGCGTACTGGCCGAGGACGAGCAGGTGCGCGGGCTCATCCGGATGAGCGTGGTCGCCACCGGTGACGCCGGCATGCAGACCGGGTTCCAGAGCGCCGGCCAGACCGTGGGGTTCGAGATGTTCGACACCGTCGACGTCGAGGAACTCGCCCGCGACGCGGCCCGCCAGGCGCTCACCAAGCTTCACGCCCGCCCGGCCCCGAGCGGTTCGATGCCGGTGGTGATCAAGCGCGGCAGCGGCGGTGTG
>JANOKQ010000800.1:0-7275 GCA_031419375.1 Acidimicrobiaceae bacterium | reverse complement strand
CGCCGCCCGCGCCGGACTTGCCATCGTCGAGAACGTGAAGCACATCAGCCCCGACATGCCGAGCATCGCCGTCCGCGTTGGTATCCATGCCGGGCTTGCCGTCATTGCCGACATGGGTGCCGGCCAGAACCAGCAGGTGCGCGACGTCATCGGCGAAACGCCGAACTTGGCGGCACGGGTGCAGTCGATGGCCATGCCCGGAACGGTCCTGATGAGCGAGGACGCACACCGCCTGTGCGAGGGGTTCATCGTGTCGCACTCGATCGGGCACCGAGAGCTGAAAGGTGTTGCTCGCTCGATCGAACTGTTCGAGGTGATGGCCGATACCGGCGCCTCGTCGCGCATGGATGTCGCGCATGCGCGCCACAAGTTGACGCCGTTGCTCGGTCGGCAGCGCGAGGTCGATGTGCTTGCCACAGCATGGCGGCGCAGCCAGCGCGGCGACGGCCAGGTGGTGTGGATCTCGGGCGATCCGGGCATCGGGAAGTCGCGGCTGGTTCGTGAGCTCTCGCACCAGGTGCGCGCCGACGACGGGATCGAGATCGAGTTGCGGTGCTCGCAGTTCCACCAGTCGAGCAGCCTGTACTCCTCGACGGAGCAGTTCCGCCGCTACGTGCTGGCTGTGTCGACCGAACTGTCGCTGAGTGCGATCGAGCGTCTCGGCGACGACAGCGGGACACCGCGCGGACTTGTCGTTCCCGTTGTCGCCGATCTGCTCGGTGTGCCATTCGGCCCGCCCTATCAGCGTGTCGCCGGGTCGGCAGATTTCGTCCGCAAGCACACCCTCGACGTCATCGCCCGGATCATCGAGGACCGTGCCCGCCGCCAACCGGTTCTGCTGGTCATCGAAGACATTCAATGGATCGATGCGACGTCTGCGGAGATGGTCGAGCGATTCATCGGCCCGGAGCAATCCCGCGATCTCGCGGTCATCGTCACGCATCGGTCCGACTTCCAGCCGGCGAGGCCTGCCGTGGCGCCTCACCATCAGTCGATCCACCTCGACCGTCTCGATCAGGAGGAGGTCCTCGCTTTCGTTGCTGCAGTCGCCGGTGATCGCGTAGTCGATTCACAACGGCTCGCACAGATCGTGGCGCGCACGGAGGGCGTGCCGCTGTTCATCGAGGAGCTCACCCAACTCGTACTCGACGACATCGACGGTGCGTCCGATTCGGTACCGGCAACGCTGCGCGACTCCCTCACGGCGCGGATCGATCTGCTCGGTCCCGAGGTCGACCTGTTGCGCATACTTGCAGTCGTCGGCCGCGAAGCACCCGACGGCCTGCTGCACGAGGTCTCCCAGCTCGATCGTGAAACGTTCGACCGTTACCGCGACAGGTTGATCGAAGCGGGGCTCGTGATCCGTCGCGGCCGCGGCGTACACGCCGTGTACGGCTTCAAGCACGCACTGCAACACTCGGTGGTGTACGAGTCGATGCTGCGGGTCACGCGTCGCGCTGTTCATGCGCGGGTGGCGTCGGCGCTGGAGGTGCGCTTCGTCGACCGATCCGTGACCGAGCCCGAAGTGTCGGCGCGCCACCACGAGCTTGCCGGCGACCTCACGTCTGCTGTCCACTACCTCGGCCGCGCTGGCGCACGAGCCATTGCGATCTCCGCACACCGTGAGGCGCTCACGCATCTGCAACATGCCCGCCAACTGGTTGCGCAGCTTCCCGATGGTCGCGAGCGCGACCTCGAAGAGATCTCCGTTCTTGTACAGCTGGGTGTTCCGACGACGGCGTTGCTCGGCTACGGCTCTGAGGAAACCGACGAGGTGTATTCCTCGGCGGAGCGCCTGTGCGCGCTCGTCGGCGAGGGCGCACCGGTGTACGCCGCGCTGTACGGGCTGTTCCGCACTCGGTTGCTGCGCGGCGAGTACTCCAACGCGCAGGAGATCAGCGTCAGGCTGATGGGCCTGGCCGCCGTGGAGCCCGGACGCGAAGCGCTGCGTGTTGGTGCCGAACGGGCAATGGGCAGCGTCTTGTTGTACCAGGGTCGATCGCATCGAGAGTCCCTCGACCATCTCGAGGGTGCACTGGCCGCCACTCATACGGAGCGGCCAGGCGCCTACCTGGGAGATCTCAACGACGTCGTTGACCCGATCGTGACGTGTCGCGCCTATGCGGCATGGGCGCTGTGGCTGCTCGGGGAACCGAAGGCGGCGCGTGCGCTCAGCGACGAGGCTGTGAGCAGCGCCCGGCGGCTCGCCCACCCGTTCACGCTCGGCCTCGCGTTGTGCTTCGACACGTGGCTGTGCCAGTTCGAACGCGATATCGATGCAGTGGAACGGCGCGCTGACGAGGCCTATCGCCACTCCATTGACTACGGCTTCCCGTTCTGGACCGGGTGGGCGAACGTACTTCGCGCATGGGTCCGGGCGGCGCGTGGTGACGTCGAGGGGGTCGATGCGATGCGGGTCGGGATCGACGAATGGCAGGCTCAGGGGTCGGCGCTTGGCAAGTCGTACTTCCTCGGACTCGTGGGCGAGGGCGAGGCAATGGTCGGGTTGTGGCAGGATTCGGCGACGACGCTCGACGGCGCGATCGAGCTCGCCGAGCGGGTAGGGGAAGGCTTCTGGCTTCCCGAGCTGTTGCGGTTGCGTGCCGACGCCGCACGGGGTCTCGGCGAAGCACCAGACGCGGTTGCCGCCTTGCTCGATCGGGCCGAACACATCGCCACGGGGCAGGGCGCGCAGTCGCTGCTGGAGCGGATCGCACAGACCGCGAAGTAACGCCGTTGTCAAGAACCTGACGTCATGTGTTCAATCCCGGAACCGTGCACGCCGCCTCGCTGCGGTCTGGAGCGACTCGTTCGGTCAGCCGGCGGCACGCTTGCGTGCGTCGGCGGGAGCGGCGTGCGCGGCCAGAATCGCCGTGCCGACGCTGTGGGCGATGCGGATGACGTCGTCGAGATCGGGGCCGAGCGCCGCGACGAGCGCGTCCTGCGAACGATCGGTGGCCGCCTCGATGTCGTCTCGAGCGTCGCGGCCTGCGGCGGTGAGCGACTGCGACTCGGTGAGCCACCCTTTGGCGCGCAGGCTGGCGGCTGCGGCCTGGATTCGCTCCGGCGAGAAACCTCGCGTCGTGGAGTAGTCCCCGACCGGATAGTCGAGCCACACCTCAGTGAGCACGTTCATCTCCACGGCGCCGAGACCGGCGGCGACGCAGGCGGCGATGTGCCCGTCGCCACGGTGCTCACGAACAAGTTCCGCGCCACGCCACGCCCGCCCGTTTGCCGAGTCGGGAATGGGTTGGTCGCGAAGCGCAGCGAACAACGCGCGCCCAGACCCATCGATGCTGGAAAGAGCATCGAGCAACCGGTCGCCCAGTCGTTCGATGTCGTGCGCATCGATGCCCTCGGTCGCCGCGCCGAGTCCTGCGGCAGCGCCCGCAGCACGAGCGCCGAGCACCGCGTCGTGCGACGAGATGCTGCGACCCTGCGAGTACACCGCGGCAAGCATCGTCGGCTCGAACACACCGAACGCGGCCACGACGATCGCTGGCGAGACATCGGCACCAAGCGCTGCGGCCCTGCCCCACACGTACCCGTCCAAGAAGTCATGGCCCAAGTCGGCGCTGGCTACGGAGGACTCACGCGACCACCAACCGATGGTGGCGATCGGCTCCAACGCATCGCGGAGCCGTCGGGCAGGGCTCTGCGGAAGTGTCGGCTCTGGCGGCGCGACATCCGGCGGCGTCAGGAACAGGTTGGCAACAGCGTCGTAATCCATCGGCTCATCCTCGCGCGATGAGCCGGCCGGTTACTGGGCCGTGGGGTGCACTCCATAGGCAGCTTGTGCGGCGGCGATGGCGTTGGCCGGTACCCGGTTGGGGTCACCCTGGGCTCCGAGTGAGGCGCGAAACAGCGTGATCGCATGCATCCGCCCGTCCTCGTCGAGACCGGCCGCCATGATCCGGTTGACCGACGGCTGGAGGTCGCTGAACTCCGTGGTCAACTCGTGCGCAGCGGCTTCGCTGGCGGTGTGGTTCTCGGCAAGCGCAGCAAGTTTGGCGTTGGCGAGCCGTTTTGCGGCGGATGGGCGGGGCGAGGTGGTGGCGATGGGAGGATCCTTGGTCTAACGAGGCGAATCGGCTGCCCACCCGGAAGATCCGCGAGGAAACAGCACGTCACCACCCAATGTACGGCGCAATCACTGGATCGCGTCCCTGGCGGGCGCGGCGAGGGCGAAGCCGGACGATATTGACGGCAGGGCGATGGCGGATCGTGCAGGCTTAGTCGGTGATCGCGCTGTACACCAGGTTGCGGAGTTGGCCGCGAAAATCGAACGTGGCCGATGGCATCAGTTGCGTCATGAACACCACCCACAGATCCTCGACCGGGTCGACCCAAAACACCGTCGAGGCGGCACCGCCCCAGTAGAAGTCGCTGCGGCTCAAGGAACCGGTCGCGATCTGGTCGATCGTCGACGCGAACCCGAGCCCGAATCCCACGCCGACGCTGCCGCTCAGTGCGAGCAGGGCGACATCGAGTGAGGCCAGATCCTGCCCGCCGGGTAGGTGGTTCATCGTCATCAGATCAAGCGTGCGGGGTCCGATGATGCGCTCGCCGTCGAGTTCGCCGCGCCGGCGGAGCATCTCGCAGAAACGGGAGTAGTCGGCCACGGTGCCGGTCAGCCCACCGCCACCCGACACGAAGCTCGGCGGCCGAGTGAACGCGCTGGTCGCCGGATCATCGGCGAGCGTGGTGGTCTTGTCGGGGTTGCGGACGTAGTTGGCGGCGAACCGGTGGGCCTTGTCCGGGGTCACCTCGAACGAAGTGTCGACCATGGCGAGCGGGTCGAGGATGTTGCGCTGCAGGTACTGCGCGAACGGCACTCCAGAGATTTGTTCGACCAAGGCCCCGCAGGCATCGGTGGCGAGCGAGTACATGTAGGCGGTGCCGGGCTGGAACCGCAGCGGCACCTCGCCGAGCTTGTCCATGAAGTCCGCCAACGTGGTCGTCACGCCGGCACTGCGGATCTGGGCGGCGCGGTAGAGGGCGTCGACGGGGTGCTGGTCGCCCATTCCGGGAAGTACGCCGCCGTAGGTGAGGCCGCTGGTGTGGGTGAGCAGATCGCGGAACGACACCGGCCGGTGGGAGGGCTCGGTCACCATGTCGTCGCCAGCACCAGACACCCACACGCGGTGCTCGCGCCACGAGGGGAGGAACCGGGCAACGGGATCGTCGAGTTGGAACAGGCCCTGTTCGAACAGTTGCATCAGCGCGATTGAGGTGATCGGCTTGGTCATCGAATAGATCCGGAAGATGGTGTCATCGCCAAGTGCCACCTGGCGTTCGCGATCTAGCATGCCAAGGCTCCGGTGGTACGCCAGGTTACCGTGGCGGCCCACGGCAATCTGGCAGCCGGCGATCTTGCCGCGCTCGATGTAGTTGCGCTCAAGATGGGTGGCGATGCGCTCGAGGCGTGCTGCATCGAAGCCGGCTTCGCATGGCTGTAGTTTCACGGTGGTTCCCTCCGTCCGGGTTGTTGTCACGATCGGACCTCGAAATCTGGAATCTGGGCGGGGTGTCGGCAAGCAAACGCGCACAACCTGCGCCTACGAAGTCGGCACGGCCGTCGCACAGTACTGGTCGGTGAGTTGGTGCGCGTACGCGCGGGCGATCGCCGCAGCCTTCTTATGAGTGAGCTCGCCGGGGAACACCAGCAATCTGATCGCGAGCCCGTCGACGAGCGATGACAGTGCCGCAGCCGCGAGGTGCGCTTGGCCGTGAGCGTCACACAGCACGTCGGCGATCACCGCCGTCCAGCGCGCATCCTGGGCCTTGATCGAGGTGCGCACCTGATCGTCGTGCAGCGCAGCCACGACTGCCTCCCACCACACCATCCAGTCGCGCCGCCACGCCGCCTTCTGCTTCGGGGTGGGGTCGAGCAACAGCTTGACCAACGCGTCGATCCGGGCCGATCCTTCACCGAGCGACCCGGCGTCGATCTCGTCGATCCATCGTTGGTCCTTGTAGCGCAACGCCTCCAGCAGCAGCACTTGGCGCGAGCCGAAGTGGTACAGCAGCCCTGCCGGGCTGATGCCGACAGTGGCAGCAACATCGTTGATCTGCGTGGCGGCCAGGCCCCGCTCGACGATCACCGCCAGTGTTGCCGTGAGCAGTTCCTCTCGCGCATGAGACCGCCGTTTTCGTTTTGTCTGCTGTTCGACCACGGCTGGGACGGTACCGGTCGACCTCATGGGCCGCGTCAGGGCATCGGACTGAGATGTTCGTGAACGGCCAGCCACGCGCCGGACGGCTTGCGGCGGAACACGATGGTCTCCCGCTCGACGAGGTCGTGGCGGCCGTCGGCATCGGCCACGGTGGTGAGCACGCGGTGTGTGAACACGGCGACGTCGGAGGTCACCATGTCGATTCGCTGGTCGTGCGAAGCGCAGCTCAACACCGCGAAGCCGGCATCGATCCAGCCTGTCCACTCGCGCTCGTAGTCGGAGCGGGGCGCGAGGACACGGTCGGTGGTGTGGAACACGAAGCTGGCCTCGGGCGCGAAGCACGCGAAGTAGCCGTCGGTGTCGAACGCCGCGAAGCGTTCGATGAGATGCGTGGCCGCAGTGCGGACCTGTTCGACGTCGGTGGTGCTCATGGTGTCTGCAGTGTCTCCGGTTCGGGATGGGCGCACGGGTGGCCACCGGGGTGGCCGTCGGGGTAGTACGGGCCGAGGGACAGGTCGGGGATGTCGGGGACGCGCTCAGCGATATCGGGTGACGCCAGCGTTGCATCGGCGATCTCGCCGAGCGGCGCGATCCAGACATCGCCGCAGGAGCGGGCATAGCGGATGATTTCACGCAGCACTTCGGCGCGTGACGCCCGTCCGGAGAGGAAGGGGTGCATCGTGCCGACGACCAGCCCGCCCTCCTTGCGTTGCGCGTCGAGCTCGCACCGCCACAGTTCGAGCACCTTCGACGGCGGCTCGATGTTCGAGCCGATCATCGGGTCGGGCAGGAACGCATACTGCTCCCAGTCGTCGAGCGACCAGTGCGGCGGCAGCTCGGCCAGGCGGTGTCCACCGATGCGCAGCACGTACGGGCGGTCGTCGTCCATCAGGCTCGAGTCGTAGCTGAGGCCGTGCTCGGCGAGCAGGTCGAGCGTGTGCCACGTGGCCTGCCACCACGCGGCGCGGTACCCGCGCACATCTGCACCCTGGGACCGTAACGTGTCGAGCGCTCGTTCGAAGTCGCGGCGCTCCTCGTCCTTGGTCATTTGCGGTGCGGGAACATGGAGGTCGGAGTGGTGGGCGATCTCGTGGCCGGC
>JANOKQ010000799.1:0-4822 GCA_031419375.1 Acidimicrobiaceae bacterium | reverse complement strand
GGGAAGGCTGAACGATGGGTCTGTCGCGAGGCGCTCGACGAACTGGACCCCGAGGATGTGGGTGGCGATGGAGCCGGCGTTGAATCGCAGCGATCCGTCGGGGAGCCGCTCGGGCGGTACCCGGTGCATTCGGGCATCGTGTCGCCACGCTTCACTGATGATGTCGTTGACGAAGTCAGTCGCGCCCGGTTCCCACTCTTCGAGGTATTCGGCCGGCTGTGATGGCCTGACCCAACGCGGTGTGGTGGATGCGACGAGGAGATCGCGCACTCGGCCCTGTGCAGCAGCCTCGATCAGTTCGTTGAGGTTGGTGCTTGCCAGTCCGGTTCCGAGACGTGTGGCGAGTCGCTCGAAGAGCACGTCGTCACCTTTGGCCAGGACCGGTTCGATCAACTCCTCGACTCGCTGATGCAGTTCGCGCGTCGTCAGTTCCTCGGGGCTGCCGATCGGCGCTGCGATCACCCGGCGATGGCGGGTGATGTGCTGGTAGCGAGCCACCGAGGGCGCCGTGCCTGCTATCACGAGAGGGGTCTCGAGATCGTTGTGCAGGAACTGCAGGACCGCTTCATCGACCTTGTGGAAGAAGCGGGCCAGACGTTCCTTGCGGTCTTCGTCTTGGGCTCCGCTGCCATGACCGATGATCGACATTCCCCCTGCGCCGACGGGACCGCCCGAGTGGCTGCTGCTCATCCGTTCTTCCCGCTCATACCAGAGCGCGTCGTCCACCGAAGCGGGCAGGCCGGGCACCTTGCACACCGACCACCGTGTCCGGTCGAGCCGGGCCAGTGCAACATTTTCGGCGCCGACCGTCAGCACATAGCAGGTGGGGCCGTTTTCGACGCTGGACAGCAGCGGTCCGATCGTGAACTGGCGACCCGTCGCGGCGAGCGCCTGTACGGATACATCGATGGCGAACTCTGCGGCGAACCCGGGTGCGAGGAACAACGCAAGACCGCCGGAGTGTTCGGCGATGACCGTGCGCTGCAGCACCGTTTCGGTGGGCTCGAGAAGATCGTCGATGTCGGATGTGTCCATCGCCTTGAGCTGCGCCCGCGCCGAGGCGATGAGGCTCTTCAACTCGAGATGAGCCCTGCGGTCGTCGGGATGTCGTCGATCGATCGGCAGGATGATCGACACACACGGCGTCGCGGTGTAGCGAGCCAGTGCGTCGAACGATCGTGTGGTCAGGCTTGTCATGATGTTCCTCTATTCGAAATCGGTGGGTGTGCTGGTTCGGTCGGCCGGTTCCTCGATCTCCACAAGCGTCACCTCTGCGAGCAGCAGGGTGCCCGCGACTCCGACGGCGTTTTCGAGTGCAATCCGCACGACCTTGGTCGGATCGATGATCCCGAGATCGTCGAGGTCGCCGAACGTCTTGGTTCGTGCATCGAATCCGAAGAAACCGGTTGCGGCCCGCACCTTCTCGACCACCGGACCTTCGTCGATCCCGGCATTGCGCGCAATCTGGCGGGTGGGAACTTCGAGCGCCATGCGCACGACGTGAACGCCGGTGCGTTCGGCACCCTCGCACGATTGCTCTTCGGCTTCGACGGCTTCGATCGTGCGCAGGAGCGCTGTCCCGCCGCCGGGCACGATGCCCTCGGCGGCGGCCGCCTTCGTCGAGTTGATCGCGTCATCGAACGCTTCCTTCAGACGCTTCAACCCGGCCTCGGAGACTGCTCCGACACGGATCACGGCAATGCCGCCGGACAGCTTGGCGAGACGTTCCTCGAGCTTGTCCTTGTCGTAGTCCGAGCTCGTGTCCTTGATCTGGCGGCGGATCTCGTCGCACCGTTGGGCGACGGCCCCTGGTTTGCCCCGGCCTCCGATGATCGTGGTGGTGTCCTTGTCGATGACGACGCGTTCGGCGCTGCCGAGGTCCTCGAGCGCGACGTTTTCGAGTTTGATGCCGAGGTCTTCGGAGATCACCCTCCCGCCGGTCAGGATGGCCATGTCATCGAGCATCGCCCGGCGTCGGTCGCCGAAACCGGGAGCCTTGACCGCTGCGGCTGCCAGTGATCCGCGGATCTTGTTCACTACGAGCGTTGCTAACGCCTCGCCCTCCACGCTCTCGGCGATCAGAAGGACCGAGCGGCCGCTCTTGGCGACCTGGTCGAGCAACGGCAACACGTCGGCCATGGCGCT
The DNA here is from genome assembly GCA_031419375.1 of Acidimicrobiaceae bacterium. GTDB lineage: Bacteria > Actinomycetota > Acidimicrobiia > Acidimicrobiales > Ilumatobacteraceae > VFMC01. The sequence goes on along the minus strand of JANOKQ010000799.1, from coordinate 2,677 downwards.
GATCTTGCGATCGACCAGCAACACGAGAGGGTTGTCCAAGGCGGCTTCCATCGCCTCGGCATCGGTGACGAAGTAGGGCGACAGGTAGCCCTTGTCGAATTGCATGCCCTCGACGACCTCGAGGGTGGTTTCGGTGCTACGGGCCTCTTCGACCTCGACGACCCCCTCGGTACCCACCTTCTCGACTGCATCGGCGACGAGCGCACCGATCTCGGCGTTGTTATGGGCCGACACCGTCGCGATGTGAGCGGTGTCGGACTTGTCCTTCACCGGCCGCGAGATGGCCTGCAGCGCGCGTACGGCGACCTGGCAACCTCGGTCCATACCTCTCGTGATCCCGATCGCGCTCACGCCGACGACGACGTTACGGAGCCCCTCCGCGAACATCGCATGGGCGAGCAACGTGGACGTGGTTGTGCCGTCGCCCACCCTGTCGCTGGTCTGAACCGCCGCGTCGCGCAGCAGCTGTGCACCGAGATTTTCGACGGGATCCTTCAACTTGACTGCCTTGGCGATGGTGACACCATCGTCGCACACCAGCGGACTTCCCCACTTCTTCTCGATCAGCACCGACCGGGATTCCGGCCCGAGCGTGGATCGAACGGCATCGGCGAGCGCCGCAGCGCCAGCAAGCAGTTTCGTGCGGGCCTCGTCACAGAAGCGGAGTTCGGTGTAAGCCATGATCGCCTTTCTGTCTCGGTGGGTGTTCTCCCACCCCCTTGTTACCTCTGGACGAATTCATCGCATAGAGGCCTTGGTCACAATGAGACCGGTACTGCCGCAGGGATGTTCATCGAGCGCCGCGATGGTCGAGTCCGAAGGCACCCGTACACGGACGGCGTGCCGACGGCCAGAACGGCGACGTCATCCACACCGACGCCAGAGAAGCGTCACTGATACAACGGTGTCCGGAGCGGGCCGCGGCCACGTGAGCCGATGACGACGATGTCGGCGCGTGGTGTCCTTGTTCGATCAGTGCAGGTGCTGCGCTGTCATCGAGCAGCTGGCCTCGAACGGCCACCCGGCTCGTTCCTGGCAGCGTTCGAGTGCTGCGCCGAGCTTCAGGCTCGCGTCGACTCGGTTGCGGTTGTGCGTCTGGATGGCGCGAGGTTCGTTGCGCCGTGGAGACACGACCAGGCATGGACAACACGGTCACCGAGCACCTCGACGTTCTCGACGCGGCGATCGCACCCGGCTGGGACCCGACCGCAATCGACCTGAGCGCACAGACCGTCTTCGGCCTCAGCGTCGGCTACACCTCGTCCGATCAAGTATTGCGGGATGTGTCCGTCCAGATGGGGCCAGGACAGCGTTGGCTGCAACCCGCCGCTGCACGGTCCAGGGATCGGGGCCTGCAGCAGCTCGGGAGGGACACCGACATCGACGGCGACATCGGCGACGAGATCTACCGACCAACTCGAATCGGTCGCACTTACGAACGCGTCGTTGCCCGGAAAGAACAGCGTCCCGTGGCCCGTGTCATCCAAGCACACGGTGAACGGCGGTCCGGGCACACTCCCGCCGATCGACGATGTGCTGCCGCCGGTGCTCGAGCCTCTGTGCGGGCCCCCGCCCGTCAGGTGACCACGACGACGGGCACTGCACTCCGCTCGAGGACGCTGTTGACCGTCGAGCCGATCAGGCCGGCCGTGATCGCTCCGTGGCCGTGCGAGCCGAGCACGAGCAGATCGCCGTCACGGACCGTGTCGAGCAACGCCGACGCGGGCCCGGCTTCCACGAGTTGATGAGTGACCTTGGTGGCGCACACATCACGTGCCACCCCGACCGCTTTGTCGAGGACGATCTCGGCGTCGACCCTCGTCAGGTCGCGTGCCTGCGACATGCTGTCCTCGACGAAGACGTACGGATACCACCAGCCGTGCGCCACGAGCAGTTCGACCTGGTGTCGGCCGGCCTCGTCAGCGGCCCACCGAACAGCACGCTCGGAGGCCTCGGACCCATCGATGCCGACGACGACGCGATCCGGTCGCCCACGGCTGATGGCACCACGAACGATCACCACCGGGCAGGGGCTGTGGTGGATGACCGATCGGGGAGTGCTGCCCAGCCAGAACGCCGCCTTTCCGTGGTGACTGCTGGCACCCATCACAATCAGGTCGGCCGCCGTCACGTCGGTGAGCAGTGCCACCGAGGCAGGGCCGGGCGACGAGATGCACTCCAGTTTGATCTGGGGATACTTGGCGACGGCGACATCGCGCATCTCGTTCAAACTCGCCTGGATGTCGTTGATCGCAATCGCGTACACCTCCGAAGCGGGGAACCCGGACATCGCGTCGCCCACGGCCGGCACGTCGTAGCACGCCACCATGCGCAGCGGCACCTTCCGGACAACGGCTTCGTTGGCCGCCCACAGCACCGCCTCGGCCGAGGAACTGGTGCCGTCGTATCCCACAACAATTTTTTTGACCATGTCGTCATGATCTCACCGACACCAGCTCGTCACAAGGGCATTGCGACCCGTTCGCGATGCAGATCGGGTGCTGCGCGATCTGGCACACGAGAGGTTCACAAGGGCGGCTGTTCTGCGCATCGCCGGGCGCTGACTCGGGGCCCGGATCGAGCCGTGACCTTCGGCCCTGTCGTCTGTAACCGAGGCGTGGGATACTCGACCCGGCCGCACGTCCGACAACGAGCCGTGCGATGCAGCCTGGGAACA
>JANOKQ010000798.1:0-3384 GCA_031419375.1 Acidimicrobiaceae bacterium | reverse complement strand
GGACCGCGCCAAGGCATCCGTCGGCCAGTAGGCGCGAACTTGCGGTTCTGAGTCGCCACCAGCCAGCGGCCGTAGCGGCCGACCACGAACCTGCCCGACTGCGGACGGCGGATCAGCAACGGGCGCAGCTCCCGCCGGGTCGCGAACCTGGCGCGAACATCGACACCAAGCCGCTTGCGACCGGAACCAGAACCGCGCACCAGTCGCACCACGAGGAACGCAACGGCGGCAGCGTTGACGGCCACAACGACGGTCGCCAACCAGCAGAGGACCGGGCCGGGCAACCCGGCGGCTGCATCAGCGGGCCACGCCGAGCGCGGATCACCGGCAGCGGACGGGAGCCGGGGTAGAGCGCGCGGCGCCAAGGCGGCCGTACCCTGAGCGCCGACGCGCCGTTCTGTGCGGGACGAGTCGCTGGTCGAGGCGTCGTTCTGCGTCGCACGTTCTGTGCGGATCGCACCGTCGAGGGGAGAGTGCGGCGCTGCTTGTCTGAGCCTTACTGGCGGCCGGTCACGCGACGGATGAACCCGATGTTGGCTGCGTACTGGCCACGGTTTGAACGTCGTCTACGTAGATGAGTGGCCCACGGTCGGCGGATCGCGCTTGGACCCACGGCACGTCGTACTTGTCCCGCAAGCGGAGGTGATCAGTCGCCCTGACAGAGACGTTGGGCGGCAGCTTCCTTGAACCAGTAGGAGGTCACGGGTGCACGGACAGGTCGAACAGACGGGAGTCAACCTGCTCGCCAACATTCTCTGCCGCCTGGACAAAGCACCGGAATGAACCGACGATTGACGTGAGCGCTGGCTGCCCCGCCACGGGCGCTGCGTGACGCGGTCGGCAGGGGCCGCACCGCCGGAACGAACCTGCTGGTCGTGCGGCTCGCAGACTTGGTACGGGTCTACTACCGCGCGCTGTCACGACGACAGAAGTTGACGTTTCGTGACTTTTCAGTGATACTTGTACTTGCTTCGCTGTGCTGTTCAGCGGAGAAGACGTGAGTTCCGGAGTGCCGGACCGAGGACCCGCTCGTCGGGTCGCCTAGGTCGGGAGCCGGAACTCTCGCAGTTTTCGGGGTCGGGTCACACGTAGCGCATTGTCAGCACGCCCCGTGCCTGCAGCTGCTCGAACCACAGATCGTCAGCGCAGAGCAACGCGTCAGCCAATGAGCGCGGCGCCAAGATCGGCGCTTGGCGCCAGTCCCACGCCCGGCACACACGCGACGCGCCCGTCGAACGGCCCGTGCGCCGTAACTGGCGTGAGGTACGGCGGGTGCGCCGGGCGGGGGCGACCGGCCCGCTGAAGGAAGAGCGCTCGCCGAGCTCACAAATGCCGCAGCACTCGGTCGGGGCCACGTCAGCAACGGACCCACCGAGGCAGTGAACGACCTTTGTGTAGCGCGTCAAGCGTGTCGCGTTCGTGTTCCGGCGCTTCGAGCACTACCGCGTTCGTGCCCTGCTCCACGCCGGCCAAGCAACTGGCACATCCTCGCCACCCTCACCCCCCGCCGAGATCCGAAGCGCCCCAAGATGCCGACCCGGGACGCATTCCGAGCGGCGCAGAACGACGACCGTACGCCGGCGTCCGGACCACACAGATCGACGCATGTGGCGCTCACGTGTCCAGCGTTCGATGCGCCGCTCGCGCCGGTTTTGGAGTGCGGTTCTCGGGGCCGTCGAGCGTTCTGGCTTGGCGGGGACGAGGGTTGTGCGCCGTCGACCAAACCTTCACGCGATCCGTTCCTCGTCCGCTCCTGACGATGGTAGAACTGGCCACTGGAACGCGTTGCAAACCAAAGGAGCAACCATGGGATTGTTGGACAAGGCCAAAGAGAAGGCGGGGCATCTGGCCGGACAGGCCAAGGACAAGATCGACGACGTCAAGGAGAAGCGCAAGGTCGACGATCTCCTCGATGACCTCGGTCGGATCGTGTATCGGCAGCGCACCGAGCGGGGCGAGCCTGGTGATGAGGACGTGATCGTTCGCCTGGTGGGTGAGCTACGCACGCTCGAGTCGGATGGAACCGAGGTAGTTGCGCCAGTGTCGGCACCCGTCGAGGGCCAGCAGCCACCGCTCCCGCCTCCTGCGTCGTCGGTCACACAGCCCGAGTAGCCGCTGACTCGGCTCGCCCACGCCCAACCGGGCGGGTCGATCGGCACCGATCGACCCATGCGTGTCTAGGCCCGTAGGCGACGATTTGGCACATACAGCACGACGCAGATCGGCGTCGCTCGTTGGGAGATGGTGCACGTCGGTGGCGTCTCCGGTAAACCGGACGCGACCCAGGGCTGGGGTGGGAGCCGCGGGGCTTCGTGCAGTTCAGTGCGATGCCAACCCGGTGCGGGCCTCGGTAGATCTCACTTTCACCGCGCGCCGATCAGTGGTCGTCGATAGTTGGTGTGTCCGTGATCGACCCGACGTTTACGAGGAGTGCCGATGTCATGAGCGATCCAGGATCCTGTTCACCTGCCGCCCGTTTTCGGGCCACTTCGATCCGCTGCTCCCCCTTGCCGCGGGCGGCTCGCTGATCTCCCGAGCAGACGAGCAAATGCGTCCTCGCAGCCAACGTTGCGGGCAGATCAACGACCGTTTCACCGGCGCTCCCGAGCTGTTGCGCGAGGAGAACCCGAGCCCCTCGGCACCCTCAATCGCCCACGTCCGCAACGTAAACGGCGCCGCCCATGTCACCAACCTGTCGACCTGTCCCCGGCTCGCGCGGACCTTCAACCGGGCGACTTCGCCCTCGTCGCCGCTGACGGCGACAGCGGTGTGGGCTTTGTGCGGGTCAATCCCGATGAGCACTTGCATCAGTTCCTCCATAGTTTCTCGCTGGATGAGACCGTGGTGGGCACTCCTACTTCGGATCGCGTTCGCGCTGGATCACCTCTCTCGAGCTACACCACGGCGAGGCCCCGACCGGATGCTCTTCGTTCTCAAGCCAAACCCGCACCGCTGGCCGGCAGGCGCAACTCGAGCAACCCGACGCGCCCAGGCGATCGCAGCCGCCCGCGACGCCGGCATCGGCAAGCCGCCGACGTAACGCAGTGAGAGTCGGGCACGTCCGACCTCGTGTCGACCTCGCCGTCGGCGAACGCTGCACGGGTCCGATCTTCTGTGACCGTTCCGGTGGCCGACTCGACCGCCACGGCGCCGCCCGCGTCGTGCGACGGATCGCCCGCCGGGCCGGGATCCGCAAGAAGGTTGGACCACACACTCTCCGTCACGCGTTCATCACCGCCGCACTGGACGCCGGCGTCCCACTACGCGACGTCCAAGAAGCAGCGAGTCACGCCGACCCGCGCACCACTATGCGTTACGACCGCGCCCGCGTATCACTCGACCGGCACGCCACCTACATCGTGTCAACCTTCATCGTGGGCGCAT
>JANOKQ010000797.1:0-1787 GCA_031419375.1 Acidimicrobiaceae bacterium | reverse complement strand
GCTCCCAGTAGGGGCGACGCACCGAAGTCTGCACCGAGGTGATTGGCCGCCGTTACGTAATTGAGACTGGTCGCAAAATTCGTCGACGGGCGAAGCTGCACGTCGAGGTTCGCATGCATCGACAGCTGGCGAATCGAGTTGTTTGGCTCGACGCCCAGCGAGGTCTCATAGGTGCTGCTGACGTAATACCGCACCGCCTCTCGGCTACCTGAAACGGAGCCGGTGTATTTGCGCAGCTGTCCCGTTCCATAGATGGCACGGCCGCTGTCGGCCTCTTGTGCGATACCGTTCCAGCTCACGATGGTGCCTGATGCGGGGACCCTGAAATAGTTGGTCGGCACGCGCTCCGCTGCGTTGGCAAACTCGATGATGCCCTGCTCCATCTGGAAGGACACCTGCGGCTTGCCGCCGACAGCGCCTCGCTTCGTAATGATCTGGATTACGCCGTTGGAAGCCTCGGTGCCGTAGATGGTGGCGGCGGCCGGACCCTTGATGATTTCGATGCTTTCGATGTCATTCGGATCGATGTCGTTGAGTCGGCCCGCCACCGTCGCCCCCTGACCGCCGAGGCGTCCGGCGACCGCAAGCGGCCCGGTGCTCGTCGCGTTGTTCACTCGGATGCCATCGATGTAAACGAGGGGGGCGTTTTCCAGTGACAGGCTGTTGCGCCCGCGTACTTCAATGGCGGGACCCGCACCGAGCCGGCCGCTTCGGGCGCGCACAGTCACCCCAGGTGCGCGCGCACTGAGCAGGCTGGTGACGTTCGGCGCGCCAGACTTCCGGAGCTCTTCAGCCGCGTGAATCGTGGTGATGGCGTTGCCGATGGAGCGCCTTTCCTGCGCGCCCGCAGTGCCCGTCACGACGACCTGGTCGAGCGCGATCGCGCTCGCATTCAGCGCAAAGCTGGCGTCCACCTCACTGCCGGTGCCGACGGTAACAGACTGTCGCTTGGAGGCAAAACCGATGCGGCGGGCCACGAAGGTGTAGGACCCCGCCGGGACATTGACCAGACGGTACCGACCGTCCGATCCTGAGGTGCTGCCGAGCGAGGCTCCTTCGATCACGACGGAGGCACCGGCCACCGCGTGGCCGGTTCCGGCATCGGTGACACGACCGACGACCGTGCCGCCCTGAGCGAACACGTACGCTGGTGCGAGGAGAACAAGGGCACCGACCAGTACGGGGGCCGCGCAGCGCACGGCCTCGGTGCAGGCGGTGAGGAAGCTGGGGAGGCGCCATCCTGCCGAGGATCGCATACAGGCTCCAACGAGGGAGGGGAGGGGGGGACCATGCGGTTGCCGAATAGCGCCACCCTTACGGCGTACGCTCTTTCGTATACTATATTGTATACAACCGAACGCCAAGCTAGAGATGAGATCGCAGTTTGGCAAGAGAGGGGAGGCGTTCCTCTCCTCCCGGCCCTTCCGACCGAGCAGTACACCGAATGATTCGCACCTCCTTCGACCGGTCCACCCCCGCCGCCTTTGAGGCTCCCCATGTGTCCGAAGACGGTTTGCTCTTTCGCAGGGTGGAAACCCTCGGGGAATACCACGAGTGCGTGGCGATTCAGGAGGAGACGTGGGGCGACAATTTCCGCGAGCGGGTCCCAGCCGCGATCCTCATGGTCTCGCAGACGCTGAGCGGCGTCTGTGCTGCGGCCTTTTCTCCAAGCGGACGTATGCTCGGCTTCGTCTTCGGCATGACCGGCCCCTATAAGGGCGATTTGGCTCACTGGTCGGACCTTCTGGCGGTGCGCCCCGAGGCACGTGGCACGCATGTCGGCGAGC